>CAMAUG010000356.1 GCA_945861255.1 Candidatus Sulfopaludibacter sp. SbA3 | reverse complement strand
AACCGCTGCAACATGATGTGCGATCCATGCTTCATGGATGCCAATCAAGTCGGCTTCGTGCATGAACTGGGCTGGGACGATATCAAGGCGCTGCTCGACAACGCGATGAAGATTAAGCCGCGGCGGCAGATGTCCGTGCAGTTCTCCGGCGGTGAGCCGACGCTTTCCCCGTTCTTCCTGGACGCCATCCGTTACTGCCGCAAGCTGGGTTACCAAAGCGTGCAGGCCGCAACGAACGGCATCGAGTTCGCCAAGCGCCCCGAGTTCGCGAAGGAATCCGCCGAAGCGGGTCTGCGTTACGCGTACTTGCAGTTTGACGGCGTGGGCAATGAAGCCAACTCGCACCGCGCGGTAGGCAACCTGTTCGATGTGAAGCTGCGCGCCATTGAGAACCTATACAGCGCGGGCGTCGATATCGTGCCCGTCATCACGCTGATCAACGGCGTGAATAATGAGCAGGTGGGCGCGGTGGTGCAGTTCGCGCTCGATAATCCCAAGAAGATTCCGTTCCTGAGCTTCCAGCCGGTGTCCTTCACCGGCCGCGATGAAGCCATCACCGATGAGCGCCGCAACGCGCAGCGCTACACGCTGTCGCATCTGGCGCACGATGTGAAGAACCAGACCGGCCTGGGCGAACCCACCCGCGACTGGTTCCCGATCTCCTTCATGAGCACCTTCTCCGACTTCGCCGACCTGGTGCACGGACCCAACGCCGACTGGGGCCAGTTGAGCTGCGGCTGCCACCCGAACTGCGGCGTGGGCATGGCCGTGATGTGCGACAAGGAAACTAAGGAATACCGCCCGGTGACTGCGTTCCTGAACGCCGACCGCCTGGCGCGCGACGTGGCCAGCATCAATGACGGTGCTCGCAGCAAGCGCATGAGCGTGCTCGGCGTGTCACTGGCCTTGCTGCGCAACTACAACCCCTACGAAGCTCCCACGCACTTCCGGTTGAGCGATCTGATCCAGAAGTTCGACAAGTGCTTTGGCATGACCGGCAAGAAGTACGGCAAGGTGACGGGCGACCGCACCATCGCCGACATCGAGCAGCGCCGCGGCGACCGCTGGAACTTCCTGTTCATCGCGGGCATGTGGTTCCAGGATCTGTTCAACTACGATTTCCGCCGCACCGAGCAGTGCATCATTCCTTACGCCACGCAAGAAGGCGAAATTTCCTTCTGCGCGTATAACACGGGCGTGGGCTGGCGCAACATTATCGAGAAGATGCATATGACGGCGACGCTCACCAAGTGGTACGACGAGCACGGCCGGCATGAGATCATCGCGGGCGGTAAGAACGTGAACCTGCCGTCAAAGGATCACACGCTGGTGCTGCGCGCCGACGACGTGAACCGCGAACGCCAGCATGACCTGGACGACCTGGGCATCGCGAAAACCGCGCGCGAAGAAAAGACCCGCGCCCGCGACGCCAAGCTCAAGGACAGCATGGAGCAAGAGCGCATGATGAAACTCTACAAAGAGCACGTGCTCGGCGAGAAACCCATTGAGGGCCTGGTTCCGTTGTCCTCCATCGCCCCGGCGGCTCCGAAGAAGGAAGTCGCCAAGGAAGAAGCGGTGGGGTCATTCGGAGACTAAGGTAAGCGCAGTTTCTGAAATCACACGGCCTCTCAGGGAACTGGGAGGCCGTGGTGTTTGCGGTACGGCATGGAAGCTTTCCCGGCTCTCGCAAATCGCCAGGCACACAGCGACGCTCGATGGCAAAACCGGCTCCAAGTCGCGAAAGTCGCGAGCGTCCGCTTGACTTCCAGCCCCGAGTGCGATGAAATCTAACCTTATAAGGAGTGTACGACGCCCATGAAACTGACCCGCTCAAGGTATCTCGGACTTCTGCTCGCTCTGCCCCTGGCGGCGGGCACGGTTCGCATCATTCAGACGAACAGCGCCGGCGACGACGTCCATATCATCGATCCGGCGACGAATAAGGTTGTAGGCGTCATTAAGGGCATCGAAGTCAATCACGGCGCGGCAGCCGCCCCCGATGGGAGCCGTTTCTATGTCAGTAACGAGGCGGAGAGCACGCTCGACTTCGTCGACGCGAAAACTTTGAAGATCACCAAGAGCGTCCCGCTGACCGGGCACCCCAACAACATCTCTATTAGTAAGGATGGACGCCGTGTTTACGTCGCCATCAACACTTCACCCGGCGCGGTGGATGTCATCGACACCGCCTCCATGAAGAACGCTAAGAGCATCCCAGTCAACGGTGCGGTGCACAACACCTACGTCACGCCGGATGGCAAATACGTCGTGGCCGGCTCCATTCGATCGAAGACCTTCACCGTGATTCCCACCGCGACGGAAACGCCTGAATGGTCACTGACGATGGACTTGGGCATTCGCCCCATGGCCTTTGCGACCAATGATGACGGCTCCACCAAGTGGATTTTCGTTCAGCTCTCCGGCTTGAATGGGTTCGCCGTCGTGGACTTCGCCACTCACAAGGAAGTCAACCGGATCAAGCTGCCCGCACTCCCTCCCGGCAAATCAACGTTCCCGGTGGGCGGCAACGAATCGCACGGCATGGCCGTCACTTCCGACAATAAGACGCTGGTGGTGTGCAGCCGGCTGAACAGCTCCGTCTACATGTATTCGTTACCGGACTTGAAACTATTGGGCGGCGTGGAAGTGGGCAAGTCCCCGGACTGGGTCACGCTGACGCCTGATGGCAAATCGGCCTACGTCGCCAATGCCGCGTCGGACACGGTATCTGTCGTGGACATTAAGGGTTTGAAAGAGATCACGCAGATTCGCGTGGGCCAGGTTCCGAAGCGGAATATCACAGCCGTACTGCCGTAGGGCGCCGACAAAGCGTGTTTTTTGAGGCTTCCCCACAAGAAGTGGGACGCCAACTACCTCCCCGCTGCCCCGGGCATGGCGGCATGGAGAGACCAGCTATGCGCGGAGGCGGGACCTTGCTGCGGACACCCGCTCAGGGCATTACAATGGTGGCGTGAACGGCGGCCTCGGCACGGCCCCTAGCGGCTATTTTCAATTGGACTGGAAGCAACTCGAGGGTCAGAGCATCGACGGGACTTTTCCGCTGATCCGCTTGCTGGCGGCGAACGGGAGTGGTGTGTTCGAAACCGAATATTCCCGGCCGCGGCCGGTTCGTGCCGCTATAAAGTTGACCCCCGCGCGGATCGATGGAGACGCTCTCTTGCGCTGGACGGCGGCGTCCAAGCTGGATCACCCCAATCTGCTAAAGATCTTCGCTGGTGGGGAGTGCGAACTACAGGGAGAGAGCTACTTCTATGTGGTGATGGAGCTAGCCGACGACGATCTTTCTCTGGTTCTCAGCGAACGCACACTGACACCCCAGGAGACCAGGGACATGCTGGGCCCGGTGTCTAGTGCGCTAGCGTATCTGCACAGCCGCGGCTTCGCGTTAGGATCACTGACTCCTTCGAACGTCATGGCGGTTGGTGAGCGCGTGAAGCTGCCTCTGGATCACGCGATTGAAGGCGGCGGCACGGCAGGCGATTGCCACGCGCTCGGGATGTTGGTGAAGGATGTGTTGGCGCCACCCTTGCCTGAGCCGTTTCGCGAAATCGCCGAGGGATGTCTGTCTCGGGAAGCGACGCGATGGACGGCGGCGCGGGTTGCGGCGAGCATCAGGCAGGAAGGCGGCGCGCCGGCTCCCTCGCGAAGATCGCCATCGCTCGTGGTTATGGCGAGTGCCGTGGTGTTGTCGCTCGTGTTGGTGGCATTGTGGAGACAGGGACCGGATGAACCGCTACCAGTCACGCCGGAGCCCGCCGCGCCGGTCGCCAAAAATCAGCCACCCAAGGAACAGCCATCGCCTGAGGCGCGGCTGGCATCGCCGGCATCCCCGTCGGCGCCGCTAACGGTTCTTCACCGCGCGTTGCCGGAGATTCCACGGGCTGCCCGCGATACCATTCAAGGCAAAGTGACAATCAACGTAAGGATTCAAGTGGACCAGGAAGGCAA
>CAMAUG010000355.1 GCA_945861255.1 Candidatus Sulfopaludibacter sp. SbA3 | reverse complement strand
CGGTGGGCGTGACCAAGTTCAAGAACGACATGTCCCTCACCGACGCGCAGATCAACACCATCGTCCGTTGGGTGGACGCGGGCGCGCCTCAGGGCGATTTGAAGGACCAGCCTGCGCCCAAGCAATGGCCGACGGAAAACGAATGGAAAGCCACGAAGGAATTGGGTCCGCCGGATATCATCGTGAAGTCCGAGCATTACACGATGCCTGCGAAAGGCCAGGACGTGTGGTGGCGGCCTCTGTCCACCATCCCCGTGACCGAGGAACGCTGGCTGCGAGCGGTGGAGATGCGTCCGGGAACGTTGAAGGGCCGGCGCATCACGCATCACGCGGTCGCCTATCTGCAACAGGACGATCCGGATGCCTTGGCCGACAAGGAAATGAACCGTGGATACCTTATGGAATGGGCCATAGGCAAGGGTTACGATCTGCACGGGTCCGATTCCGGGAAGCTGCTGCTGCCGGGGTCGAAGATTTCCTGGGACGTCCACCTGCACGCGGTGGGAGAGGAGGTTCGCGACAATGTCGAGATCGGCCTGTGGCTGTATCCGAAGGGTCAGGAGCCCAAACACCGCACGTACCTGACGGGCTTCCAGGCGTTGCGGGCGTTTGACGGAGGCCGTGCGGCCGGTGGATCGAGGAACGTGGACATCGCGCCCAACACCATCTCGACGTCCGACAATTACACGGTGCTCAAGAAGGCCGCGCGCCTGGAGAACTTCCAGCCGCACATGCATCTTCGCGGGAAGGCCATGGCCGTGGAAGCAATCCTGCCGGATGGAACCGCGCAGCCGGTCAGCTACGTCGACAAGTTTAATTTCAACTGGATGACGAACTACATCTACGACGAAGACGCCGCTCCCGTGTTTCCCAAAGGCACCATCATTCACGTCACCGCGTGGTATGACAACACCCGCGCGAATCCCAACAACCCCGATCCCGATCAATGGGTGGGTTTCGGAGACCGCACCGTGGATGAGATGGGGCACGCATGGATGAATGTGACCTATCTCAGCGACGAGGAATACCTGTCGGTGATGGAGAAGCGCAAGACCAAGCAGACCGCATCGGCGCGGTAAGGCAGTCTGGTAAGCGGTAGGTAACGGTCTTCACTCATGAGTGTCATTCGACCCGCCGTGCTCGTTTGCTGTATCGCGGCACTCGCCTTTGGTCAGGGTCTGCCTCTGGAACCGCGGCGCGAGGGCGGCAACAGCGTCACGGGCGCATTCGAGGGCTGGTTCAGGAATCCCGATGGGACGTTCAGCATACTGCTGGGCTATTTCAACCGGAACCAGAAACAGCAAGTGGACATTCCCATAGGCCCGAACAATCGCATCGAGCCGGGCGGCCCGGACCAGGGTCAGCCCACGCACTTCGAAACTGGACGCGGTTGGGGCATGTTCACCATCCAGGTGCCGGCGGACTTCGGCGATAAGAAACTGACCTGGACGTTGGTTGTGAACGGCCATACGACTGTTATTTCCCCGAATCTCAAGACAGAGTATGAAGTCTCGCCATTCTCTGAGGCGGCAGTCGGCAACACGCCGCCCGTCCTGAGCTTCGAAGAGAAGGGTCCCTCGGCGCAGGGCCAGCGGCCGCTGAGCGTGCAGCGCACCGCCAAGGTTGGGATTCCACTGCCTTTGGACGCCTGGATCTCCGACGACGGCAAGTTTAACAATGTGGGGGGCATCCGCAAACCGAGAGACCAGACCCCACCGATGACGGTCCGATGGGTTCAATACCGGGGACCAGCGCGCGTCACATTTCGACAGGAGAGACCGCCGGTCCAGATCATCGAGAGACCTGCCATCAGTACGAACGTGACGGGGAAGGCCAACACGACCGCCACGTTCAGCGAGCCGGGCGAGTACGTGCTGAATCTGACGGTCAACGACTATTCAGGCGAGGGTGGCGGCGGCTTCCAGTGCTGCTGGACCACGGGCAAGGTGAAGGTCTCCGTCACTCAGTAGCAAGGCGACCGCTCCGGGCGCCTGAAATTTGGAAAGCCACCCGGTTGTGACCGCGCGCGGCCCAAGGTGGTGGCGTGGAGAAGCGGAATATTGGTGGCTTCGCCGCAATTTCAAGGAGACACAACATGAGGGCCATTGGGGTGATCGTCACACTGCCGGTGCTGACCGCGGGGCTTCTGGCGGTGCAGAGCGCGCCTGCCGTGGTCACACCTCCGGGCGAGACGAGGGTCATTGCCGGCAACGTACAGGATCCCGGCAACGGGACCGTGCCGCGCCTTTCCGACGGCAAACCGGACCTCTCCGGAATTTGGCTGGGCGGTGGTCCCATCGACGACCTTGCCGCGGGTCTTCCCAAAGGCGAGAAGATCCCACTGTTGCCGTCGGCCGAAAAGATCATGCAGGCGCGGCTGTCGAAAGACGACCCCGAAGCCAATTGTCTGCCTACCGGCATACCTCGGGTGGCGCCATACCCCTGGACCTTCGCCACGGCTCCCGGCCGCTGGTACATACTTTTCGAAGGCAACATTCATAGCTACCGCCAGATTTTCATGGATGGACGCGAGCACCCCAAGGATCTCAATCCAACCTGGTACGGCCACTCCATCGGACACTGGGAGGGCGATACGTTGGTAATCGATACCGTGGGATTCAACGACAAATTCTGGTTCGATTTTCGCGGCCATCCACATACCGAGCAGCTTCACACCATCGAGCGCTACACCCGAAAAGATTTCGGGACGCTGGTGAACGAAGTGACCATCGACGATCCGGGCGCCTATTCCAAACCCTTTACGGTGACGTTCAACGCGCGCCTCATGCCGAAGGGTTAAATACTGGAGTACATTTGTCAGGAAAATAACAAGGACGTGCCCCATATCATGGGGCCAGCCGGCCCAGGTGGCGGGGAGATTCGGCCGCCTGGCGTGGGAAACAGGCAGTGAGCCCGTGCAGCCCCAAGGTGTAAGCGTTGAACCTGGTCGCGCCCCGGCGGTGTAGGGTGGGGTGTAAGATGGACGCTGACTTTGATCCCGAACGCTGAGCCGGTGAAACGCCCGGTGCGCAACTCAGGGAGCGGTGCCGGCCAAAGGCCTCACGCCGGCTGCTGCTGCGTCATACAATGCAGTGCTCCCAGACCCAGCACCAGATCCCGGCATGGAACTCCGATCACTTCCCGTCCAGCGAACAAACGCGCGAGGGTGTTGAGGGCTGCCCGGTCACTGCGATCGCCGAACGTGGGCGCCAGCACGATTCCGTTGGCGATGTAGAAATTCGCGTAGCTCGCAGGGAGCAACTGGCCGGCGAAGTACACCGGTTCGGGGCAGGGAAGCGTGACCACTCTCAAATCCGTGCGGGCGCGCAAGCGCGCGAGATTCTCTTTGAGAGGCTCGTGATTCGCGCTGGATTTATCCGGCTCCACCACCGTCACCACGGTGTCCACCGACGTGAAGCGCGCGATGTCGTCGATATGGCCGTGCGTGTCGTCGCCTTCGATGCCGCGTCCCAGCCACATTACGTCGGTGGCGCCCAGGTAATTGGCCATCGCAGCTTCCACATCGCGCCTGGTTCGACCGGGGTTGCGCGCCTGGATGGGGGACAGCAGGCACTCCTCGGTGGTTAGCAGCATTCCCGCGCCGTTGCAGTCGATGCTGCCGCCTTCCAGCACCAGGCCGGGCTCGAAGCGCCGCATCCCCAGCGCCGTGGCGATGGCGTGCGGCGCGGCATTGTCGTCCGCGAAGTTGCCATATTTCGCCCAGCCATTGAACTCCCAATCCGTGATGGCCACTTCACCCTTCCGGTTCTTGACGAACAGCGGGCAGAAATCGCGCGTCCAGCTGCGGTTCGTCCGGTGATGGAAGAACTCCACGGCGTGAAGGTTGACGCCGCATTTTTTCAGTATGCGGCGGACGCCGTGCTCGGCGTCCAAGTGCTCTACTAAGATCCGCACTCGCTCCACCCGTGCCAGCAGCCGTACAATCTCGCCGTAGAGCCACGGGATGGGCGCGAACTTGCCGGGCCAGTCCGATTTTTCATGCG
>CAMAUG010000354.1 GCA_945861255.1 Candidatus Sulfopaludibacter sp. SbA3 | reverse complement strand
CGTGCTGGCGGTAGTGAATCAGGAAGATCTGTCCGGCGAAACCGAGCAGCAAAATCTTCCGGGCAGCACCTGGCAGTATCCGAATTGGAGACGCAAGATGCGGGTCCCGGTGGAAGCGATCGCTCCGCTTGCGGCACGGTTCGCCGACGCGGTAAAACGGAGCGGTAGATGAAAACGCTTGCCGATTCCGGGGTACGCGCCTCGCTTCAGAGCCGGGTTCAGGCGCTGGCGCCCACCGCTCAGCGCCGCTGGGGGAAGATGAGCGCGCATCAGATGCTGTGCCACTTGAACGATTCGTTTTTGTCCGTCACCGGCCGGCGAACCGTGAGTAAGCGCAGCGGTTTGTTGGAGCGCACGGTCATCAAGTTCATCGCGCTCTATGCACCCATGGATTGGCCCAAGGGAGTAGCGACCAGGCCGGAGATCGATCAAGTCGCCGGCGGCGGCACTCCGCCCGCCGAATGGGAACGCGACCGCGCGGAACTGGCACGGCTGGTCGAGTGGTTCGCGTCACCGGCCGCCGTGAAAACGGATCATCCGATCTTCGGGCCGTTGAGCGAATCGCAGTGGATGCGCTGGGCGTATCTGCACGTGGATCATCACCTGCGGCAGTTCGGGGCTTGAGGCTGAAGCGCGTCCACGGCTCGGCCGGCGGTTGGGGCTGCAACGGACACTAGCGGTGCGTCCCACGAGAAGACGTAGTAGTCTAGACGCAGGGTAGCTCAGTTTCTCATTCAAGCCGTTGGAGGGTTTTATGATCACCCGTTTTTGGACAAACGCAGCCGGATTGGCCGGGATACTGGGGTTGATGGCCGCTCCGTGCATCCTTGCTCAGACAATACCGGCCAACGCCATGTCTACGGCGAAGGCATCCTATGGCAAGCGGACGCCGGACGGCCAGCCCGATCTGCAGGGCATCTGGAGCAATGCATCGTTAACTCCGCTGGAGCGACCAGCCGAACTAGCGTCGAAAGAGGCGTTTTCCGAGGAGGAAGCGGCGGCATTCGCAAGGGAACGAGTGGCCAGTAACAAAGAGTATGACGATGAAAAGGCAAAGGCGGCGCGGCTGACCAACACGAAGCTCAACCCCGAGGCCCGCATGGGATCCTACAATGACATATTCTTTGAGCGGGCGGGCGAACTCGCGCGAACGAAACGCACCTCGCTGATTGTAGACCCGGCCGACGGGAGGATTCCGCCGCTGACTCCCGAGGCACAGCAGCGCGCCGCAGTGGCCGCGAAGCTTGCGAAGGAAAGGTGCGGCTCGGCGGAGCCATGCATCAACGGGCCGGAAGATCTGAACCTATCCACCCGCTGCATGTTCTGGCCGACCGAAGGCCCGCCGATGCTGCCGAGTGCGTACAACAACAACTACCAGATTTTCCAAACGAAGGACTACGTCGCAATCGCGATTGAAATGATCCATTCCGTGCGCATCATACCGCTGGATGGGCGCGGCCATCTCCCTTCGAACGTGCGGCCGTGGCTGGGCGACTCCAGAGGCCACTGGGAGGGAGATACGCTGGTTGTCGAAACCACCAATTTTTCGGGGCGGCAGAATTTCCGCAATTCGACCCCCGCGATGCGCGTGACAGAGCGTTTCACACGCGTAGGCGCCGATACCTTGATGTACCGCTTCACCGTGGACGATCCCAAGACGTTTACCAAGCCTTGGGCCGCCGAAATTCCGATGGTCGCCACCGCCGGCCCCGTGTACGAGTTCGCTTGCCATGAGTCGAACTACGCGATGACAGGGATCCTCGCCGGAGCCCGGCTGAAGGACGGCGGAAAGTAAGCCGTTCGATGCGACTGCGCCCACTTTAAGAAAGCAAGTCGCGTATCATTGCGTATCATTGCGTATCATTGCGCGGTGGAAGGCGCTCTTATGGGAGTGCTTTATCGAGACATTGCCGGGCGGTACGGATGCCACCCCCGGCTACCGGCTACATGAAGTAGTCTTTGACTTTATCGAGCAAGCCTTTTTCCTGCGGCTCATTTTCCTCCGGCAGCAGTTCGCGGAGGTCTTCCAAGAGTTTCTTTTGTTCCCGCGAAAGCTTCGTGGGCACTTTCACATCCACGTGCACGAACAGGTCGCCGCGCGCGCTGGAATGAACGTGCGGCACACCCAGTCCCTTGAGCCGGATGCGCTGTCCGGGCTGCGCCCCATCGGGAATTTTCACGGTTTGCAGCCCGTCGAGGGTTAGCAGCTCGATGGAGGTTCCCAGCGCCGCTTGCGCGAGATTCACC
The DNA here is from genome assembly GCA_945861255.1 of Candidatus Sulfopaludibacter sp. SbA3. GTDB lineage: Bacteria > Acidobacteriota > Terriglobia > Bryobacterales > Bryobacteraceae > Palsa-187. The sequence continues at coordinate 1,769 of CAMAUG010000354.1, read as the reverse complement.
GGAACGGTGCAGTGCAGATTGTTCTCGTGGCGTTCAAAGATGGGGTGCTCTTTGACCTTCAGCACCACGTATAGATCACCCGTCGGCCCGCCGTTACCACCCGGCTGGCCTTCCTGAGAGAGCCGCAATTGCGTGCCGTTATCGACACCCTTGGGGATGTTCACCTTCAGTTTGCGCTCGCGCCGCAGGTAGCCCTCACTCTTGCATTCCTTGCAGGGCCGGCGGATGATCTGCCCGCGGCCGCCGCACTGCGAACAGGTGCGCCGCACGGACAGAAACGCCTGCTGATAAATCACCTCGCCGCGGCCCTTGCAGATGGGGCAACTGGTCAGGCCGTCGTCGGGTTCGGCGCCGTTGCCGTGGCAGCGTCCGCACTCTTCGAGGCGCGGCACCTGAATGTCGATTGACAGCCCCTTCATGGAGTCTTCGAATCCGATTTCCAGATCGTAGCGGACATCTTCGCCGCGCTGCGGGCGGTTGCGGCGCTGGCGCCCGCCGCCGCCAAAGGGATCCGCGAATCCGAAGACGTCGCTGAGGATGTCGGACAGATCCGGGAATCCGGCGTTCTCAAAGCCGTTGCTGGCCGCGCTTTGTACGCCCTGATGGCCGAAGCGGTCATAGGTGGCGCGCTTTTGGCCATCGCTCAAAACGCTGTAGGCCTCGGCCGCTTCCTTGAATTTTTCTTCGGCGGCATGATCGCCGGGGTTGCGGTCGGGATGATGTTGAAGCGCAAGCTTCCGATAGGCGCCCTTCAGCGCCTGATCGTCGGCATCCCGGCCGACGCCGAGAATCTCGTAATAATCGCGCTTGGTCACGCTCAATTGATTTCCGTTTTCGCGGCCGGTGCGACGGCCACTTTCACCATGGCTTCGCGCAGCAGGCGGTTCTTAAAGTTGTAACCCCGCTGATACTCTTCGAGAACCGTGTGGTCGGGCGTATCCGCGGTCTCCACCATCTCCACGGCATGGTGCACGTGCGGATCGAACGGCTGGCCCACGGAAACCAGCGGCTCCAGGCCCAGCTTCCTGAGCGATTCGTAAAAGCGCTGGTAAATCAGCTCCATGCCCTTGACGAATTCCCGGTCCGCGGATTCCACTTTCAGGGCGCGTTCGAAATCGTCGAGCACGGGCAGCAGCGCGCGCACGGTTTCGGTGCCGGCATATTCCGCGAATTCCATCCGGTCTTTTTCGGCGCGCTTGCGGAAATTCTGAAATTCCGCCTGGCCGCGCAGGAAGCGGTCGTGCAGTTCGGCCTTCTCCGCGGCAAGCTGGTCGCGCTCGGCGGTGATGGCGCTCAGTACGTCTTGTTCTTCCGGCGGATCGGGCGCGGCGAGATCGGCGCCTCCACCCGCTTCCTGGATTACACTTGATTCCGTCACGTTGTCGTTTCCACTCACTTTTTTAGCCTAGCATCCGGAGGGGTTTGCGCAGAATGATTAGGCGCTGACGAACGCCTGCCCCACGTGCTGCACGGCGGACATGACGCGCCCATAGTTCATGCGCATGGGTCCCAGGACGGCAATCACCGCCGAAAGACCGCTATCCAGCTTCACCGGTATTCCGATCAGCGACAGTTCGCGCATCGCGGGGTGCATTTCACCCAAGCCCACGTGCACGCCCAGTTCGCCCAGCGGCTGTTCCAGGAAGCGGTCCACCAGCTCCAGCACGCGTTGTTTCTCTTCCAGGGCGTGCAGCAGCTCCCGCATCTTTTCCTTGGTCAAGTGCAAGTCTATCCCCACCAGGTTGCTGGCGCCTTCCATGTGCACTTCG
>CAMAUG010000353.1 GCA_945861255.1 Candidatus Sulfopaludibacter sp. SbA3 | reverse complement strand
AAAGAGCAGCAGAAACAGCGTGCTTGGAATGAGCACAACCTGAAGATGGTCCCGCGAAAAGAAGTTATCCGATTTCGCGAAGGCGTGGCTCAGGGAGTTGTGAGGCTTTCGGGGGCACGCGGGCGGCCGGTCAATCCGGCAAGAAGAACTCCATCAATATTTCGTCATCCGCGATGCCGTCGACGATTACCTGGAGCGAGAAGCGGCCGCATTCCTTGAACCCCAGCCGCCGGTAGAACGCCTGCGCGGCCAGATTCGAGGCACGAACCTGGATGAGCAGTTTCCGATATTCCGCGTTACAAGCAAAGGCTTCAGTGGCCTGCCACAGCTGATGGCCCACGCCCCGCCTCCGCCACTCAGGCAGCAGGAACGTCCCCACCTGGCCGACGTGCGCCATTGATGTAAGCACCGGCGACCACAGGTCGAGACTCTGAAATCCGACGATGTGTCCCGCGACATCGACGGCCACGTGAATCGCCTCGCGCGGAGAGAGTGCGGCCAAATACCGATGTTCCTGGTCGATGGTCCACGCTCGATCAACGGCGGAATGGATGCGCTCCGCGACGATCAGTTCCATCACAGCGGCGATTCCGGCCGCATCCCTAGCGGAGGCTTGCCGAATTTGCAAGGAGGACGGCGTGGGCATGATGATCGGGGAGGCGGATGTCCGGCTGACTACCAAGCAACAGGGTCTGGCATTGTGCGCGTGTGATCAAACGTATACTCGCCTAGCAGACGCTCGCCGCCGGGCTCATCAAGGATTACCCAGCGCGCGCTGATCTTGTTGGTAGGCGCGGACTCCGCGAATGTAATTGACTGGTCGTTCAGTTCGATTTCCATTAATATCCATGTTAATGTGTAACGACGTGGCCGCTCGTTACACATCTGTGTATCGAGCACGGGCCGCAACCTACAACGCGGCTCGCCCAGAGACAAACAGAACGTAAAGAAAAGGAGCATCCATGGATTCCAAAGAAGCCAAGACTGTAGCTGATTTTCTGATCGCGGATTTTGCAAACGAAATGCAAACGACCCTGCGCGTCATCGAAGCGGTTCCCAGCGGCCATCTCGACTACCGGCCGTATTCGAAGTCCAAGACCGCTCTCGGACTCGTCCGGCACATCACTCTTGAAGATGAGTGGATCCTGAACTGCATCGCAAACGGTGAGTTTACGCAGCCGCCCGACGATTCCGACGCCTGCGGCATCATGAACCCGGCCGATGCCGTCACTCGTTACAAAGAAAAAATTCCGGCGGCCCTGGATCGCGTGCGCGCCATACCGGGCGAGAAACTAACCAACGTCATCGATCTGCTCGGCATGATCCAATTGCCCGCGATCAACTTTCTGGCGATGGCGGCCAAGCATTCGGTCCACCACCGCGGCCAGCTCAGCACCTACATGCGCCCGATGGGCGGCAAAGTCCCTGGAATCTACGGGCCTTCCGCGGACACTCAGTAGCACCGTGCCGGCCACCGCACCCTGCTCGGGTGGTTCGCGATGAACAACGGATATTCTGGTAAACGATGCTGTCCAGAGTTTGTGTCTTTTGCGGATCCAATAAGGGCATCCGCGATTCCTACGCCACAGCCACGCGGGCTTTGGTACAGGTCCTTGCAGAAAGAAACATCGGTCTGGTTTACGGGGGCGGCAACATCGGGCTCATGGGTCTGCTGGCCGATGCGGCCCTGGAAACCGGCGTGGAAGTCATCGGCGTGATCCCGCGTTTCCTGGTCGAGAAGGAAGTCGCGCACAAGAACCTAACGGAAATGCGAGTCGTCGGCTCCATGCATGAGCGGAAGGCCTTGATGGCGGATCTCTCCGACGCCTTTGTCGCGTTGCCAGGCGGTTTTGGCACCTTCGACGAGTTTTGCGAGATCCTCACTTGGGCACAGCTCGGCCTGCACCATAAGCCGTGCGGCATCTTGAACGCCAACGGGTATTTCGACTACTTCCTGAAAATGCTCGATCACGCCGAGGACGAGGAATTCCTCAAGCCCGAGCACCGTAGGATGGTCCTCTCCGCGGCCGATTCTAGCGAGTTGCTTGACCGCCTGCAAATTTACCAGCCTCCGGGGACCGGCGCCAAATGGATCACGTCTGACCAGGTGTGACGGCCGCCTGGCGCACCGGTGATTAATTCTCCGATCTCTCAATCGCGCCGTCGCGCCGCTGTTGGAGCGAACTCGGGAATCGAGTCGCCTGTGCCCGCACTTGCGTCACTCGAATCCGCGAGGCCTGTAACCGCACTCGCTCCGCCTCGCCAAATTCTTCGCGCGCGCGCAGCACGCCTACATAGGGGTCCAGCCATTGCAGCAGCCGTGGGCTCTCCGGACCCTGAAATGTACCGTACTAGCTCAGCGGCCCGCGAGTTCCGGAAAGGATTGGGGCGCCGCCCCCGTTTCGCTTTGAAGGAGGTCGCGCTTGCGCTGCGATCCCCACCGGTAGCCCATTTTCTTACCGTAAGCGGATAGTACTCGATGGCACGGTACCAGCACCGCAACCGGATTGCGCGCACAGGCTTGGGCGATGGCGCGCGCGGCGGTTGGTTGTCCGATGCCAGCGGCGACGGCGGAATACGTGCGTGTTTCTCCAACGGGAATCGTGCGCAGATAGTTCCACACGCGACGCTGAAAGGCGGTGGCCTGTACGTCCAGTGGTAGGCCGGAGGTGAAGCGCTCGCCCGCGATGTGCGCCAGCAGCGCATTTTTCCACTCCAGCAAAGCCGCATCGTCCTTGACGAACTCCGCGTCCGGAAATTCACGGCGCAGTTCTTCGATGCGGTTCCCGAAACGTACGGCGCAAATCCCTCTGGCCGTCGCCGCCAGCGTGACGGGTCCCAGCGCCGATTTCCCCAATGTGTAACGAACGCGAACTCCGGCGCCGCCGCGGCGGTATTCGGCCGGTGTCATGCCCAGCCTGCGGTGCGCCTGTTCATACAGCCGGCTGCCCGCGCCGAAACCTGCGCCGTAGAGCGATTCGGTGACGGAGTCGCCGCGCCGCGCGCCTCTCTTGAAAGCTTCCAGCCGCTTTTGGTTCACGTACTCGCGTGGAGAGATACCGACGGATGCTTTGAATTTCCGCTGCAGATGGGACGGACTCATCTCCGCGAAGCGCCCCAGCGCTTGCAGCGTCAAATCTCCATCCAGATGAGCGTGAATGTGTGCGCACATCCGTTCCGTCCAGTCCGTGTCCGGCTGATCCGGCTTGCACCGTCGGCAGGGTCGATAACCGCGAACTTGCGCGTCCCTCGCGTCCATGAAAAATTCCACGTTCTCACGGCGCGGCAGTCGCGCGGGGCAGCCCGGGCGGCAATAGACGCCGGTAGTCTTCACGGCGTACCAGAAGCGCGGCCGCGCAAGGGCATCCCGGCGTTGAACGGCTTTCCAACAGATTTGCGAGTTCATGGCAACCCCAGCATACCCAGGATGGAGCCGCCGATCTATCCGAAGCTTGCGGTCAAATTCGTATTGCGGAGGCAGGCTACTCAATCGCCGAATCCCCATCAGAGGGAGAGGTAGCGCCGCGAATTGTGTAATCGGCGAGGCTGACCACCACCAGGGCGGCGACCATCCAAGCCAACGCCGCCGCGACCGGCTCCACATGGATATTCGCAAGGACCCCTAGACGAAAACAAACGAATAGAACCTGGGCGAATGTGCTGAGCTTGCCCCATATCGAAGGTGGGAACTCGCGCTTGCGTCCGGCGGCGGCCAGCGCGCCCGCGCCGAGCAAAATCGCGGCATCGCGGCCCAATACGACCACCGCCAGCCACACCTGAATATCGCCCGTCAGCGCCAGCATCAGGAACATGCCGCTCAGCATCACTTTGTCGGCGATGGGATCCAGAATGGCGCCAAGTCTGGAACTCGCGTGAAACCGGCGCGCGATGAACCCGTCAATGACGTCCGTTAGTCCTAAAACGATGAACAGCACGATGGCCGGCGCATATTCGCGCAGCCAGACCAGGTAAAAAAGATAGGGCGTGGCGGCCAGCCGCGCGATCGTCAAAACATTGGGTAC
>CAMAUG010000352.1 GCA_945861255.1 Candidatus Sulfopaludibacter sp. SbA3 | reverse complement strand
CGATAAGGTCCGGACGATCAGCTACGGCAAGGATCGCCCGATTTGCACGGCGGCCGACGAGGCCTGTTACCAGCGCAATCGCCGCGGGCATCTGGCTCCGGCGCAATAAATATGAAACAGGGGGCGGCGCGAAACCGTCCCCTTCTCATCGAGATAGAGCGCGACGCTGCCAGCGGGCGGCGCGCGTTGACGCAAGGAGGTTCGATGCCGTTTTCCCGCATCGCCGTTTTCGCCATCCTGCTGATCACGCTAATGACGCCCGTTGTGTCCAACGCGCAGCGGCGCGAGGATATTCTTTCCATTCAGCGCGACGTGGCGCAGTTGCAGGATCAGATCAAGCAGTTGCAAACGGGGCAGGATCAGAAGTTAGCGGCGCTTCAGGCGCTGGTCCAGCAAGCGGTGGAGGAATCCACGAAGCTAAACGCCGCGCTGGCCGCCATGCAGAAGGGCGTCACGGAGCGGCTGACGGAACAGCAGACGCGCGTAGTGGGCCCAGTGGTCACGCTGGGCACGAAAGTGGATGAAATGTCGGGCGATCTGCGTGCGGTGCGCGAGAATGTGTCGGACCTGACCTCGCGGCTTGGCAATCTGGACAACAAGCTTGCCGATATTTCAACCGCGGTGCGCACGCTGAGCCAACCGCCGCCCGCGCCACCGCAGGCGGCGACCGCCACGCCTGCCGCACCGGCGCCTCCCCCGGGCACGACTGCCGAAGGATTGTGGCAGAGCGCATTCCGCGACTATTCCACCGGCAAGGATGAGCTGGCGATGAGCCAGTTCAACGATTTCCTGAAGTACTTCCCGCAGACCGAAAACGCCCCTGCCGCACAGTTTTACGTGGGCCAGATTTACTACCGCAACAAGCAATACGACGATGCCGTGCTGGCCTTCGATGCCGTGCTGGAGCGGTACCCCGAAAATCCCAGGACTCCGGATGCACTCTACTATAAGGGCGCGGCCCTGATGAACACACCCCGCCGTCCGGATGCAGCCGCGGAGTTCAAGGATTTTTTGGATCGCTATCCGTCGCACAACCTCGCAACCAACACCCAGGCTCATTTGCGGACGCTGGGCGCGGCAGGCGCGCGGCCCGCTCCACGCGGAAAAAGGAAGTAGAGCGGCAGCGGATAGGGCGCCCCGCACTCTCGTGTTCGCGGCTGGGAATCGGTGCTTCATGCATTAGCACCATTCGCCACCGCACCCGGCGTTCCGCGCTCACGACCATGCAACCGAGCCGCGACCGTGAGGGAGCGCTGTCTGCCCGCCGCCGCCTTCAGTTAGCCACGCGCCACGGCGACGCATCGGACCACGTCCTAAGTGCGTCCTTCGACCACTGAGTAGTTTTGTCCTTGTGACAAAGATTGCACGCGTTTGGCACTTTCAAGCTTTCCGTCGTGCTGGGTGCGACGAAGCGGAAGGTGTGGCTGCGCACGTTGACATCCGCGATAGTCTGCTCAATTTGCGGCATGTGGCAGGCAATGCATTCGCTGCCCGTGCTTCCGGACTTGTGATGGGTGTGCTCTTCGAGGGCCGCCGCGCGCGGGCCGTTCGGCGAACCAGGGCCATGACAGTCCAGGCACAACTGCTGGGCAGGCTTTCGCAGGACGGCGTTGTTGCCGGTGCCGTGCACGTCGTGGCAGGTGAAGCACGCCACGCCGTGTGTATACATCGCGCTGGTCACGTAATCGTTGCCTTGCATGCGGTTCTTGTGCCCCGTTCCGTCGGCGAAGTGCGTAAAGGTTTGCTCGCCCAGTTTGTATTCTTCCAAGGTCCAGAAGTCGCTTAATTTTCCGCCCGCGCGGTAGCCCACGGGCCAGTCGTAATATTTCCCGTTGAGCGGCTTTACGCGCGGCTGGCCTTGAGAATGGCACTGGATACACACATCGTTGGCGGCGACGAAACCCATGCGCGCCGGGTTCAGGACGTTCCCGGAAACCGCCCGTTTCACGTGGCTGCCGCCGGGGCCGTGGCAGGATTCGCAACCGACGTTCCATTCGGTGACGGCCTTAGTTTGGATATTGTAGTTCACCGAATGGCAGCCGTCGCAGAGTTGGCCGGTGGGGCGCTGGAAGTTGTCATCCGGGAAATATTGCGTCCACCAGTCCGTGCCCTTGGCCACTTTGTAAGGCCGCCACATTTTGTGATTGACGTCCCACTGCGCGGGGAACGGGAAATAATCGTTGCCCACCAGCTTGAAGTAGCGCTGCTTCCATTTACTGCCGTAAACGAACGCGATGTCGTCTTTCGTGAAGTGGACCAGCGGATCGGGCTTTGAAAGGTCCGGCAGAATGGCATCGGGATGGGTTTTCGGATCCCGCACCACGTTCGCCATCAGCGTCTTGTTCCAACGTTCGTAAATATCGGTATGGCAAGACCGGCACGCGGCGGAACCGGTGTACTCGCCACCCGCCGCTGAAGTCCCGGACGCGGCCAGCGCGGCGCCCTTGGGAAGATTTCGCAGATACACGACCAACTGCCAAATTTGCTGATCGGGTAGGAACCAGCCGGGCATGGCGGTATTGCGGATGCCGTTACGGATGAAATAGAAGATCTCACCGTCGCTCAGGCGCTGGACCTCAGCCGAGCGCAGATCGAGCGGCTGTGGATACTGCCCGCCGGACGTTTCCGTCCGTCCGGCGCCATCCGGGGCGTGGCACACTTCGCATTTCTGCTTATACAGCGTTTGTCCGGCGTCCAGGTGCGCTGCATTGGCGTCCACCGTGAGCGGATTCTTTTGCTCCTTCGCGGATCGTGGAACACTGGCTGCCACGAGGCCGCGCGCGATGGCGGCTTCCCATCCTGCCGGCCTTTGGCGGGCGATCATGCCACCATTGGCGACATACCAGTAACCCGCGCCAGCGGCAACGGCGGCGATGACGGCGATTGCTATCAAAGGCTTCAAGATATTGCCCTCCGGTCACGGGAATGACTTGCTGCTTTCTCTTGCTGCTTTCTAATGTAACAGCCGAGGCGGATTTGGACGCCGACTGACAGCCCATACACTGAAAGTGTGTCGCGGCTACCCGCCTTCGAATCGCAAAACGTGGCCAACAAAGATGCGCCTGCGATGGATCATTAGGCCTGGCAACGAACTGTTCGTCGTTTGGGGCTGGAAACGGATCCTGCCAAGCCGCGACGATCTGAATCTGATTCCGGAAAGGGAGCTTCTGGCCGTCAAACTGCGGTGGACGTTCCGGCACTAGTTGGCGCGCCACCCGGAGTTAAAACCGCGAGCAATTGCAGTAGAATAAAATCTATGAAGATTTTTGCCATCACGATGACCCTTACGCTGACCGGCGCCGCCGGTCTGTTCGCCCAGAGCAACCCCTTGAGTGCGGAGTTGAAGCAGCAGTACATGAACTCCCGCAACGTTATCATGCGGGCCGCCGAGAAAGTTCCCGAGTCCGAGTATGGTTTCAAGCCCGCCCCCACGGTTCGCAACTTCGGCGAAGAGATCGGACACGCCGCGCAGGTCCAGATGGCCATCTGCTCCGCGGCCAAGGGCGAGCAGCCCACCAATCCCGCCGAAGGCAAGACTTCCAAGGCGGATCTGATGGCGGCGTTGAAGGCGTCTTCCGATTATTGCGACGCTGCCTATGATTCGCTCACGGATGCCGCCGCCGCCCAACCCGTGAAGATGTTCGGCCGCGATTGGACCAGGCTCGGCGTCCTCTACTTCAACGTCATCCACAACAACGAAACTTACGGAACCATGGTGCCTTACATGCGCATCAAGAACATCGTTCCGCCCACCAGCGAACCGCGCGGAGCGGCCAAGAAATAGCCTCTATGAAGATCGCAGCCGCTCTGGCGGGTACGCCGCCGATGCCTTGTAGACCTTCAAGATGATGGGCCAGGGGCAGACCAATTTAGACCCATCCCCTTGATTCCCTAACACAGTACCATTACCCGCAGTACTCCATCGTGTGCGGAATATGCGTCGAACTGTGATACTCTCGTAAGGCCTTGAACCCAAGAATGGGTGCTGGGCGCATTCAACTGATGGAGGTTCGCATGAGTTGTAACAAGAAGATCACCGT
>CAMAUG010000351.1 GCA_945861255.1 Candidatus Sulfopaludibacter sp. SbA3 | reverse complement strand
CCGAACATCTCCAGTTCAATCGCAAATGTAGTGTAGACTCGGCGATCGCCTGAACCGATTCTCAATGACTTACGTCGGTTTCGCCTGTTTCGTGACGAACTTGGGCTAGCACTCTAGACCTTCAATATCTCGAAGTAACACTGAAGGTTCTGAAGGGCATGCAAAAGCGTAGGTGACCCGCTGCTTCGGCAAGCAGCTCCGCGTGATTTTGTGGCTGTCGCAACAGCCGTTCGGCGCCGCTTTTGATTGTGTCTTCTCCCGAGTCGTCGCGTGGCGTCCAAATTTAGACTCCAAATGGACTCCGGTGGCGGCGAGGAAGGCAATCAGGGGGGTGCTAAGTCTTTGAGGAATTTGGTGGACCTGAAGGGATTCGAACCCTTGACCTCTTCCATGCCATGGAAGCGCGCTCCCAACTGCGCCACAGGCCCGCGAAACACCCAACACGCTCAGTATAACATCATGTGCTTTGCCATCCGGTCACGGCATGGCTTGCGCGAGGATCCGAACGGCGCGGATGGAAGCTATAATCGGACGTCGTACGCTAATTTTGCGCGCGGCGATTCCCGGAGGTGCGAGTGCAGGTCGATCTCGAAGAATTACGGCGCTACTACGCATCGCTGTCTGATCAAGCTCTGCTCGAATTGCGGCCCGATGATCTGACGGATGTCGCCAATGAGTGCTGCGACGCCGAGCTCCTTCGCCGCGGGCTGCGCCGGCCCGAAGAATCCGCGGATGAAGCAGCCGCACACGAAGACCCCTGTCCGGACGAGGCCGCGGAATGGGGAGAAGCGCGCCGCCTCTTCATGCGATCCGTCCCATGGGCGAAGAACGCGGTTACGGTTCACACGTTTTCGTCCGCCCCGGAAGCGGAACAGGCTCGCGACGCTTTGGAAGAAGCCGGAATTCCGGCCGCCATCGCGGGAGATGAGATTCGAAGCGCCAGATTCAACCTGATGGTTCCGGAGGCATCGCTCGAAGACGCGCAAGGGGTGTTGGATGCCGCTATCTTTCACCCCGTTTTTGAAGACACGCTCGAGGGGCACTTCGCCGTCTTCACCGATGAAGAACTGGCGGACATGGACCGGGAGCTGCTGCCAGCATCTGCCCGTGCGTCCTACGACGAGGAGATGGAAGCACGCGGGTTGAGTGGCAGCGTTCCCGACGCGCTCCAGGGAACCGGCGGCGACGGCACGCAAGACGGCTTTGTTGCCGCAGCCACGCTCCTGGGTGCGGAGGCTGAGGTCGGGAAAAGCTTACTCGACGGCGCCCGCATCCCCTGCCGCCTTGAAAATGACGACTCGCCCACGCCGCTCGAGGAGTACCAGGGCGTTCGTCTGATGGTTCCACCCGCTCTGTTCGACCGGGCGTGCGAGATTCTTCAAGACAACGCCGCGAAGATTATCGCTGCGGTGCGGACCGAAGAATAGCTCGAACCCGGTTTCGTCCACGACCCGTTATAATCAAACATTCCCGGTTAGAATTGATCCCGGCGATGGAAGTCCGCCGGAACCGTGCCTATGCCTTTGGATTGGTTCCCTCTCCGCCTCAGCCTGCACGTGGCGCTGGTGTCCACGGCACTCGCGCTGGCGGGTGGATTGTGGATCGCCTACCTGCTGGCCAACCGGCAGTTCCGCGGCAAAGACGTGCTGGACGCCGCCGTCACGCTGCCGCTGGTGCTGCCTCCCACCGTACTTGGTTACTATCTGCTGGTGCTGATCGGACGGGCCAGTCCCGTGGGCCGCGTGTGGGAGGCGGTCTTCGGAGCGCCGCTGGTGTTCAGCGTGAACGCGGCGATTCTTGCCGCACTGCTGCATGCGCTGCCTCTGCTGGTGAAATCCGCGCGCGCGGCGTTGGAATCGGTGGACCGCAATTATGAGCGCGCCGCCCGCAACCTGGGCGCATCGGAGTGGAGAGTGTTTTGGCGTGTGACGCTGCCCTTGGCGCGCCGTTCCATCTACGCGGCGACGGCGCTTGCCTTTGCGCGGGCGCTGGGAGACTTTGGAGTCACCCTGATGGTGGCGGGAAACATTCCCGGACGCACGCAGACGGTGGCGGTCGCCATCTATGACGCCGTGGAATCCGGCAACGGAGCGGCGGCGCGCGTTTTGGTCCTGGTGATTTCCGTGGTGGCTCTGGCGATCCTCACTCTCGCCAACCGCCTGACGCCGGAAAGCGGGCCACGCCACTAGCATGCTGCAAGCGCGCCTCAAAAAGACGTTCGCGCCAAAGCCGGATTCAGCGGGCTTCACGCTGGATCTTGAATTCACGGCGACCCAGGGCGTCACCGTGCTGTTCGGGCCCAGCGGTGCGGGCAAGACGCTGGTGCTCGATTCCGTCGCTGGCTTTGTACGGCCCGATGAGGGCCGCGTCCTGCTGGACGACGACATATTGTTCGACGGCGCCGCCGGCGTTCATCTGGCCCCGCGCCATCGCAATTGCGGCTACGTGTTTCAAAACTACGCGCTGTTTCCGCAAATGACGCTGCGCCAGAATCTGGAATTCGCCGCCGAGCGCCGTCCGCGGCTGGAGCGCCACCGCCGCGTCAACGAAATGCTGGAGCGCTTCCGCCTCACCGAGGCCGCCGGCCGCCGCCCGCACGAAGTTTCCGGAGGACAGCGCCAGCGCTGCTCCATCGCGCGCGCGTTGATCGGCGCGCCCAAACTGCTCTTGCTTGACGAGCCCGCCACCGGCCTCGACGCCCCTCTCCGCGCGGAATTTTACGAAGCGCTGCGGCAAGTCCAGAGTGAATTCAAGACGCCCATGCTGTTGGTCACGCACGATCTGGCGGAATGTTTCGAGCTCGCCGAAGACATGCTGATCCTACATGAAGGTAGAGTCATTCAACGCGGAACACCGCGCGCGGTGCTGGACGAGCCAGCGAACCTGGAGGTCGCGCGCCTGCTGGGCGCTTTCAATTTGTTGGACGCGGAAATCCGCACGCTCGACCCCGGCCGCAACACCAGCCGCGTGATGCTGGGCGAATTCGAAATCGACGGCCCGTATTTTCCTGGGCATCTCAAGGGTGATCGCGTGACGCTGTGCGTGCGCCCGGAGCAGATCCAGGTTTCCGCGCGCGACGGCAAGCTGAGGCCGAACCAAATCCCCGCCGAACTGAAGCGCGTCGTCGAGCGCCCCCACGGTCTGCGTCTGGAATTTTCGACTGAAGCGACCACAACCATCATCCGGGCAACGGTCTCCCGCGCGGATTACGAACGCTACCGCGAAACGCACGATTGGGTGATCCAGTTCCCGAGCGAGGCGTTGCGAGTGGTATAACGGGGTCAGCCCACACAAGGAGACACTGCGATGCGGAAATTTTTCGGCGCGTTGTTACTGGCAAGTACACTCGGATTCGCCCAGCAACCCAACCTGCATTCGATCACGAAAATCTTTATCGACAAGATGCCCAACAATCTCGACCAGTACATCCGGGCCGAGATGGTGAAACAATTCAAAGGCAAGGTGACCGTGGTACTGGATGCCAAGGATGCCGAAGCCATCATGACCGGCGTCAGCGACGAGGAGAAAGGTACGGGCGCGAAGATTACGGGCCGCTACCTTGGATTGCATGACGTGGCGAGCGGATCGGTGAGCCTTCTCGACAAGGAAGGCAAGACGTTGCTGTGGTCGGATGAAGCGGGCGACCGCAGTCTCATGTTCGGCGCCCTGCGGCGCGGCGGGGAACGCAAGGTCGCCGACCGCCTGGTGGGGAAACTCAAGAAGGCGATGGGCTACTGAGCCCAGGTTTCCCCTGCGCCGCCCGCACCGCCTGCGATGAAACAAGGCCCATAGAGCGTGAGTTCTGGAATCCTGGCGGAATATGAACCGCAAGTTCGCTATTCACCATGAGGTCGCGCGCCTGCTGGGCGCTTTCAATTTGTTGGACGCGGAAATCCGCACGCTCGACCCCGGCCGCAACAACAGCCGCGTGATGCTGGGCGAATTCGAAATCGACGGCCCGTATTTTCCTGGGCATCTCAAGGGTGATCGCGTGACGCTGTGCGTGCGCCCGGAGCAGATCCAGGTTTCCGCGCGCGACGGCAAGCTGAG
>CAMAUG010000350.1 GCA_945861255.1 Candidatus Sulfopaludibacter sp. SbA3 | reverse complement strand
GGGCATGTTCTGGACCGTTCGAGGCGCCAACGCCATCATCGCTCTCCGCTGCTCCCACCTCAATGGCCGATTTGAAGACTATTGGGAGACTCGCCAAGCCGCCTAATCCAACTTCTGTGTCGCACACCCCGCTACTGTGCCCACTGAATACAACGATATCGCCGAGCAATACCGCAGCTCCAAACAGGTTCCCTGGCGCTTTCACATTGAGCAGTACAGCCTGTTCGACGTACTGGGCGACGTTCAGGGCCTGGACGTGCTCGATCTGGCGTGCGGGGAAGGTCACTATACGCGGCTCCATAAAGCTTTGGCGGCTGGACGCGTAGTCGGGGTGGATCTTTCAAGCCGGATGATCGAGCTGGCCCGCCAGACCGAACAGGAACAGCCGCTGGGCGTCGAGTATCAGTGCGCGGACGCTCGCGATGTGAATTTTGCCCGGCGCTTTGACGTGGTCACCGCCGCGTACCTGCTGAACTACGCGCGTTCCAAGGACGAACTGCTGGCCATGTGCCAGGCCGTGAGCCGGTGCCTGAAGCCGGGAGGCCGTTTTGTCACCGTGAACAATAATCCGGCGCAAAGCATAGCGGCGTTTGAAAGCACGCGCAAGTATGGCTTCATCAAAATTGCGAACACCGGGACTGGCATGCCTGACGGGACACCGCTGCGGTACCGGCTATTCCTGGACAACGACGCCTTTGAGATCGAGAATTATCATCTCTCCGTCGCCACCCACGAAGCGGCATTCGCCGAGGCGGGCCTCTCCGGCGTTCGCTGGCACTCCATGAAATTATCCCCACAGGAAGCGGCCGGACCGAACCGGGGCTACTGGGAGGACTTTTTCGTGGAACCACCCGTGGTGCTGATTGAGGCGCGCGCGGAGCCATAAGCGATGACACAAGCGCACGATCCATCCTTGTCAAACGCGGACCTCGCGCCCGTGCCGGCCGAGCAACGCACGTGGGGCGTCTACAGCTATGCGTCGCTATGGATCGGCATGAGCGTTTGCATCCCCACTTATATGCTGGCCTCCGGACTGATCGCGGGCGGAATGAACTGGTGGCAAGCAGTGATGACGGTGTTGCTCGGCAACCTCATCGTGCTGATTCCCATGCTGCTGAACGCGCACGCCGGGGCGAAGTATGGCATTCCATTTCCGGTACTGGTCAGGGCCTCGTTCGGCGTGCGAGGCGCCAATCTTCCGGCGCTGCTGCGGGCGCTGGTCGCCTGCGGATGGTTCGGCATTCAAACGTGGATCGGCGGCCAGGCGATCCACACCATGCTCGGAATAGTGTGGCCACCCGCGGCCCATTCGCAATTCTGGCTGTGGCTGTGTTTCGCGGCCTTCTGGGGTTTGAATATCTACGTGGTCTGGCGGGGTTTGGAGGCCATCCGATGGCTGGAAGGTGTTTCCGCGCCCTTCATGCTGGCCGTGGGATTGCTGCTGCTGTGGTGGGTACCCAGCCTGGCCGGGGGCTTGGGCCCCGTGCTGAGCGCGCCGGGAAAATTTCAGACTACGGGCGAATTCCTGAAGTTCTTTATCCCGTCGCTCACCGGCATGGTGGGCTTCTGGGCTACTGTCGCGCTGAATATTCCGGACTTCACGCGGTACGC
Source organism: Candidatus Sulfopaludibacter sp. SbA3 (assembly GCA_945861255.1). Lineage (GTDB taxonomy): Bacteria > Acidobacteriota > Terriglobia > Bryobacterales > Bryobacteraceae > Palsa-187. Next base: position 2,446 of record CAMAUG010000350.1, on the reverse strand, counting down.
ACGCTCGCAGAGGTCACACATGTGGGGACAAGCGCTGGGTTTGCCCACCACCATGACGATGTACGCCTTCATCGGAGTGGCGGTGACCTCGGCTTCGGTCCTGTTGTTCGGAGAACCGGTGTGGGACCCCATTGTGCTGTTGGGCCGTTTGAACCGGCCGCTGGTGGCTCTGATTGCACTGGCCGCCGTGTTGGTCGCGACGCTCACCACCAATGTGGCGGCCAACGTCGTTTCGCCTTCCAACGATTTTTCCAACCTGCACCCGCGGCGGATATCGTTCCGCACCGGTGGCTTGATCACCGGCGTGCTGGGCGTCGCCTTCATGCCCTGGAGATGGTTGAGCGACGCGAACGCTTATATTTTCGGCTGGCTGGTGGGTTACTCGAGCCTGCTGGGGCCGATCGCCGGCATCATGATCGCCGATTATTTCTTGCTCCGTAAACGCGACCTGGATGTTGAAGCGCTATACGCGCGTGGTGGGCCGTACGAATATACGCGCGGCATCAACTGGCGCGCGATCGGTGCGTTTGCCGCCGGCGCCGGCACAGCGGTTCTTGGTCTGTGGGTACCCTCGCTACGTTGGCTATACGACTATGCGTGGTTCGTCGGGCTGGGTCTTTCCGGGAGCCTCTACGCGTTGCTCATGGGGAGCCGGGCGCGCGGCGCACGCGAGCAAGATGCGGCACTTGCTCCACCATGATGCCCGTCTGGCGCGGCGGCGCCCCGCTGGCCCTCGACTATTGCCGGTACGGAGTGAGGGGGCGCGTTTGCGAGCCGGTCCAAATGGTCGACGTCGCTTCTTCCCACGGCGGCAATGCAACGATGCGCGGCTTGAGCACCAGCAGCGTGTCGCTGGTTTCCAGAAGTTTCGTCCGGCGGCTGAACAGGCGTCCCACTCCTGGCAGGCTCGCCAGGCCGGCGATGCCTGTGAGCGTCTCGGTTTCCGTAGTGGAAACCAAGCCTGCCAAGACCGCCCATTCTCCCTGCTTCATCCGTACCTTGCCTTGATATTGGCGGCTCGCGATGACCGGAATTCCGTTGGCGCCCCCCGCGCCCAAGGTCTTGAACTGGGCATCCACATCCAGCGACACCTCGCCATCCGCGTGCACCATGGGCGTCACTTTGAGCACCAGGCCCAGATCCTGATAGTTGATGGTGGGCGCCAAGGTCTGTGACACGTTCGTGTCGGGAGTCAGGCCCGTGAACGTTCCGGCGATCACCGGGTAGCGGTCGCCGATATGCAGACTGGCGGCCTGCCCGTCCAAACCGAAAATCTGAGAGCTCAAAACGCTTTCGCCCGAGGCGCGGCTGAGTGTCGCGAACGCGGTCGCGTTGGCGATGCCCAATCCCAGGAACGTGGCTCCCCCGCCGAAAGCGAAGTAGTTGCCCGCGGGCGGCGGGCCCAGCGCGAAGCCGGCGAGCGAACGGCTGAAATCGACGATCGAAGCAGCGGTGGGCAAGCTCAAGCCATAACTCAGCGATGACGTGCGGCTCACCGAAACGAACTCGACTTCCACTTCGACCTGCGCACGCAACCGGGCCAGATTCGAGAACATCTCCCGGGCGGCCTGAACCTTCGAGACCGAGTCCCGGAAATACACCACGCGCCGCGCCGGATCAAGCGTAATGCGGCGGATCTCCATGGTCTGCTGCACGGCGGTGGCGATCTCCTGGGCTTCCTGCGAAGAAATCCTCTCGGGGATGGGAACGGCTATGGCCATCACCGGGGCGAACTGCGTGCGGTTTTGTGTGGTGTCGCGCGCCACCAACGCCAGGTTTGAGTTCATCGGCACCAGGAACGAGTCGGTCGATTTTTCCAATATCCGCAGCGCTTCTTGATAGGTAACATCCGCCACGCGAAACAGCATGGTGGGTACAGGTTGGTAAGCCGCGTCGAAAACCACTTGAATGCCGTATGCGCCGGCCACTTTCTCGATGACCACGCGGCTATCGGCCCGCAGATCGAAGCTCTGTTTGCCTGCGGCGCCCGAGAGCGTCGCCGGCGGCTCGGCGCGGTCTGCTTCCAGCCTCTCTCCTCGCGTAAGACCTTCGGCTTCGAGCTTGGCCGCGATGGTTTCGTTTGCGGGATCGCTATCCAGCCGCCGCCCTGCCAGTGCCGGGGATGCCTGCATCGCCAGCCTCCGCTCGCGAATGAGAGCGTCGGAGGGATTGAGTCGCGCCGCTTGCGTATACAGCAGATAAGCCTTCAGGGAGTCGCCCTTACGAGCGGCGTCTTCACCCGCCCGGAAGTACAGCGCGGCCGTTTTCGGCGAGGGCTCCGCGGCCAGGCACACCACTGCGGCGGCGAACGCGAGCAGAGGGACTTGGACACACTTCCGCATTTTCAGGCTCTACCCTACTAGTATCGACAATCCAGGGACAGAACTTGTGGATACGATTGCTGCTATTTTTCACCGGGCGGCAACGGCTCCAGCTCCGCGCGGGC
>CAMAUG010000349.1 GCA_945861255.1 Candidatus Sulfopaludibacter sp. SbA3 | reverse complement strand
TGGACGCTGGCAAACTCGAACCGATCTTGGTTACACTGTGTCATAGTCAAGGGCCGCTCTCTTTCTCACCGAAACATGTCTTGATACATATGTTTCGGCGTCGGCGAGCGGCCTTTGGTTAGCGGCTAGTGTGAGATATCCGGGCTAGTGGCCACGCCCCAAGCCACCCTTGGTGGCGTTACCCCCACGGTGAACCCGTCCGATAAGAACTGGCATTACGCCTGGTGCGTCGCGAGCGGCGGCGGAGTAAACGATTCGGCATCCGTAAATGTGAGCGTGAATGACACTGCGGCCGCAACCGGTCCCTACTCAATCGGTTTTTCGAAAAACGGCGGAACACTCAGCGGTTTGATCACGCTGCCAGGCTCCGTTAGCCTCAACGACGACGGTGCGGTTTCCACGCAGAACATCGTGATTAATACTGGCGCTCTCGCCGACGGGACGTACAACAGCATCATAACGGTGAGCGGACCTGGCGGCGCGCTCACCGACAGCCCTACGCATATTCACATCCAGGTTACCGTTGGAAGCGTTTGCACCAATCCGGCGACGGTCAGTTGCCTCCTCACCAGCTCCGCGTTTGAAAATCTCACCGACTGTTCGCAAGCGGAGATCACCGGGAATGAAGGCGGCACCTTCCTAATTGTCACCAATAACAAGAAGATCATCGTCGCCACCAACCCGGGGAGTTTCTACTACAACCTGTTCTGGACCAACGCGACGGGAAGCTCCAAGACCGTGAAGATCGAGTTCGAGGGAAGTAATGTGATTCCGCAAGGCGCGAATGCCGTGCATGCCTACACGTTCAATTCCACTGGATTCACGCAAAATGTATCCAACTTCGACCTGGTCAACCAGAATGGCACGCCATGCGGCATGTTTGGGCCGTGCACGGTTACCGTAGCCGACGGCGACACTCTTTGGGCGACGTGGCATGTGCAATACAACAAGATCGGGCTCTCCACGAATGGCCTGGGCCTGTCGTCAACCTGTTCCGGGACCTGCTCGGGGAACAGCAAGATCACGGCCAAGGGAATCCTCACCAATGTGACGGACTTGGAAAATCCGGTACCGATTGGCAACTGCACCGCGACTGCCTGCGGCTACCTGAAGAAGCCGTAGTGTTAGTTTGAGTGGTGTCGCGGGGCATGTTGCCATGCTCGCGACTGGTTATCTGGACGCGGCCAGCCGGCGGGATACGGCCGGCCGCGTCCTTACGTTACAGAAGTCTACTTCGCCGCTGGTGTCAGCGGCGGAGGAAGCGGCTTCGGGTTTTCATAACCCCGCGAGCCGTCTGGACGGATGAAGCCGGGACCGAAACCCAGGTGATCCCGATCCACGTTATTTTCGCTGCACGCGTATTCGTGAATCTCTTCATCCGGCTTCCCTAACACCCAGGTTCGCGAGTACGTGAACGGCCGCGTGTAGAACTTGGGATCTTCGATCAGCGTCTCGACGTGGATGTGATCGTAATCCGGCCGCGTCCAGCGTTCCACCACGTGCAGCGCGTCGCTGTGAGGATTGGCGTTCTCGTCGATCCACACTCTCTCGTCTTTAAACCCGATGGAATCGATCACCAGCGTATCGCCCTCCCAACGGCCCAGTTCCTCTCCGAAGAACGACGGGTCTGGATCCTCGCTATGCTTCCGATTAGGATCGATGGGGATCAATCGGAAGTAACTGTACCAATAGAGGAACGTGATCTTGTTCGCCCCCTGGAGCACTTCAAACGGGAGGCCGCTGGCGTTATGGCGCGGCGTGCCGCCGAGAATGCACAGGCTTTCCGGATCGATGGTCGCCGTGACGTTGTGCTTCCACGCGGCCTCGCCCGCTGGCGTGAACGGAAGCTTCAACCCCGGCAGATCCTTGGCGATGTTGCCGACCGGCTTGGTTTCGCGCGTGCCCTTCCAATAGCCACTCAAATCGGGACGCCCGTTGAGGCGCGGCGCCGGCTTGTTGGACTTGAAGTCCGGCACCGTCATTCCTTGCGCGAAACACGCCGGAGCACTCCAAAACACAAGCCAACACGCAATCACGAGTGGGGTTGTTTTCGGCAGTCGCATTCTTAGGGTTACCTCCAGGCCTGAACTGCATTCTAGTATGATGATCTCAGTCCGGCAAGGCAAGCAATTCACGGGAGGTTCGCCTATGAAACCAAAGTTGATGATCCTGGCGGCAGCATGGGGGCTGTTGGCCATTCCCGCGGGCGCCCACCATTCCTTCGCCGCCGAGTTCGACGGCCAAAAACCCATGCGGATCGATGGCACGCTGTCCAAAATCGAATGGACCAATCCCCACTCCTATTTCTATGTAGATGTAAAGGACGAGCGCGGCAACGCGGTCACATGGATCTGCTCGGGCGCGAACCCGGGTCAGCTGACGCGCCGCGGATTCAAGCGCGGCGATGTGAAGCTGGGTGACAAGCTGGTGGTGGATGGCTACGCCGCCAAAGACGGTTCCCGCCTGATGGACGCACGCCGCATCTACCTGAACGGCAAAGCAATTTTCGGCGGCTCGGAAGGCGATGGCGGCCCGGGCGGGCAGTAAGCGGACAGCTAGAGTTGGAATCTCCGCACTCGCGCATGGTATCGCGTATCTCCGTGCGTGAGCCGTTACGCCGCACCAATGTCGGTCCGCGCGAAATCCTCTCCCACGTACAGCAGTGGTTCTCCCGCCACGGATGCCACTGCGTATGCGATACAGTCTCCGAAATTAAGAGCCGCGGGATGGCGGCTCTTGCCAAATCGCAGAAACGCGGACAGTGCGGCGAGGCAGTGTTCTTCGGTAAAAGGAATCACCTCCACCTGCATCTCATGAAGTAGTGCGCGGAGCATCGGAGATGGATCGGCTTGTAACCTGCGCGTCAGTACGATCAGGGTTTCCAGCAGCGTCGGCGTGCCGATGCCACGCGTGGAGGCCGCCAACATGCTAGCCAGCAGAGCTTCGAACCCAGGTTCCGCCATCACAATGGCGACCAGGGCGGAGGAGTCCACAATCATCAGACGCCGTCCGGGCCGAATCCAAGCAGCTCTTCCTGCTCGGCCTTGGTCATGGTGCGCCCGAAATCCCCACGGGGAAACTGCTCCCGGAAGCGCGTCAGAAGCGCGTCGATCCGCTGTTCGCGCGTGGCTTTGCCGCGGTGCATCTTTAGGCGGGCAACCCGGTCCTGGAGCGCGATTCGAATGGCCTCTGTTTTGGATTCATGAGCCAGTGTCGCCGCTTCCGCCGCCAGCCTTTCCACCTCGGAATTCTTGATGTTCAGAGCCATGGGTGTAATCCAAGTATAATTACACCATCATGTGCCGTGAGAGTCAAACAAAGGATTTGGAGTATGGTCAGCGAATACGTTCTCAGCGACGGAGGTGCACAGGTGCGTCGCGCTATGAAAGAGCAGGAGCTACCCGCGTGTGCGATCATGTGCGCACAACCGAGTTGTGAGTTGCCATCGCCATTCATGAGCTGCCTAGATGAAGCCCCGGGTGGAAATTCGTTTTTTCTGGTTGTCTTAGGAGTCCAAAGTGCGGTCTTGAGACACTTTGCTGTTTTGCTGCCGACAATTGACGGTTGTGAATGGGAAGAAATAGCTGAAAGAGCCAGCCTTTTGCGTACCGGTGCAGTTCTCACGACTGACTCCGGAACCTCCGCACCCAAGATCAAGATTCGGTTCGGCGATGAACCCATCGTCAAGCTCAGGGAGTTCCGTATTCCTCCCACGACAGAGACTCTAAATTAGTACGAGAACGTGCGAATCGTGCGGATGTCCGAAATGTCACTGGCCCCGTTACTCCGCCCGATCCGCCAGCACGCGCACGCGATTGTCGCGGATCTCCACGTAACCGCCGGAGATGGTGAAGTCCTGCGTTTTCCCGCCTGCGGTGACGGAGAGCGTGCCCGCTCCCAGTTCGCTCAACAGCGCGGCGTGGCCGGGGAGGATGCCCATATAACCGTCCTTGCCGGGAATCTGCGCGGATTCGGCACGTTCGCTGAGCACCAGCTTTTCGGGCGTTGTGATTTCGATTTGGAAGGTGTCTGCCATTTGCCGGCGTTTAGCCCTTCTTCTTCATTTCCTC
>CAMAUG010000348.1 GCA_945861255.1 Candidatus Sulfopaludibacter sp. SbA3 | reverse complement strand
GTTCAAGCCGATGGCTCCTTGCATATTGTCTGGAACTCCGGCGAGGTCGGCGCGCGCAACGTTTATGCAGCCAAAATCACCCTTCCAAGTTCCGCCACGCCCGGGACGCTGCTGCAACAACTCATCGACCTGGTGGCCTCCTACAATTTGAAGCAAGGGATTTCGAACAGTTTGGACGCAAAGTTGCAAAACGCCCAAAAAGCGCTGGATGCGGCCCGCAACAACGACATCGGCACGGCGTGCAACCTGGTGAACGCTTTTATGAATGAGGTGAGCGCCCAAAGCGGAAAGTCCATCACGAGTGCACAGGCCCAGGCACTGCTCGACCTTGGGCTGCAAATCAAGCAGTCCCTGGGGTGCGCCTGAATCCCGATGGGCCGTCAATTCGGTCCCGTGCGCGAAGGAATCACGCGCACTACCGGCAGCGGTTCCGCGCTGCGTGGATCCGGCTCAAACCAACCCGACCCCTCGCGATGCAGCACCTCGAAGTAATACTGCATGTCCCACGCTCCGGTGAGTTCGGAAGCGGGAATCGTGAAATTCATGTCCATGCTCGCGGGTGCTTCGACGACGGTCTCCACGCCCGATGGATCCAGGAATCGGTAGTGCAATCGCACCGCCTGGATCAACTTGCCCACGGTCGCTGGCGGCGCGCCGATGTGGAAGCGCAGAGTGAGAGCCTGATTGGCGGGCGTTGAAGAACGCGCCATGGACGACATCTGAGGACGAGTCATTTCCGGAGCGCGCCGAGCGCCGGTCGCGGTCTCCAATTCCCGCGCCCGCAACATGGCCGCCGACGCCAACGCACGCAGTTCCGGCACGGTAGCGCCCTCCAATTTCCAGGCGGCTTCACGCAGCCGCGCGGCGAGATCCGCCGGAGCCAGCTTCGCGGAACCCGCTTCACCCACGCGCGCGATGTAAGCGGAACCCGTGGATTGCGCCTGTGCCGAGGCAGCGGTCCACAGCGCCGCCTCGCGCGCCGCTTCGAATTCGGCGGCGTCGGCCCCCTTGGGCAATTTGGTTTTTGGGTCGTAGGCGAAGTGGCCCCACACCCAGAAAAACATCGGATGATCCGCGGGCGCGCCCGGCGGCGTCACTTCAAAGCTGGGCGGCCACGTGACGCGCGGACGCAAGACCGGCACGCCCCCATCGCTCTCGCCGTCCAGCGTCGCGCCATCGAAATCCACGGTGACCAAGCGCCCGGCGTGTCGCGCGGCCTCAATTGCGGCGGCTGCGGCCAGCCCCGGCTCGACGGCGATGCTGTGAATCAGCGGGCACGCGGCAAGGACGCTCGCAACCTGCTCAGCCGCGGCGTTGCCGATGCCCATCGTGAAGTCGACGCCATAATCGGCGGCGATGCGCGAAAGCAGGCGCGGAAGATCGTACGGCGCTTCCAGCCTGGAAAAATCCACGTGCACGCGATTGAAACGGTGGCGCGCCAGGTCCCGAAAGTACGCGCGCCAGTAATCCTCCGTAAATGTTTCGGAGGCGGCCACGCGCACGCCGCGCAAGGGAGTGGCCGCCACGCCGCGCGCCTTGGCGATGCGGCCCGTCGCGCGAACTTGCCCCGCCGCCTCCAGCAATCCGTACATCAGCCCGCGCAAATCGCCGCCGCTGATATAGGCGCCGCCATATTTGTAAGGCTCCACGCGAAAGCTCTCCGGAGCTTCCAGGCTCAGCTCTGTCCTCACCCGGTACTTTAGCTTGCGCTCCGCAAACGCGGCGTTCAGCTCATTCAGGCCGAATTCCAAGGGACCGGCCGCCGCCAGCGCGCCGCAGACCATCAGACTAATCAATAACCGCACTCCACCCTCGCCTCGATAAATCGAAATAGATCACCGCGCCCGCCGCCAGCCCGCACCCGAGCAGCGCCAACCCCACGCCGGTCTCGTGCAACAGCAGCTTGCCCGTACCGAACAACACGCCGTAAATCAAAATGCATCCCGCAATCCAATCTTTTAGATTAGCCAGTCCGTCGCGCGAAGGCTGCACCTCCGGCGCGTGCTTCGCGATCTCCCTCCAGCCGTTCAGTGATGGCCGCGTCCTGCGGTAAAACGCCACCAGCGTCTCGCGCGGCTCCGGCGGCGTCGCGAACGTGGCGGTCAGCCACACCATCGTGGTGATCGCCACCGCAATGATCATGATCCAGGCGAATTCGCGCGGGTCGTCCAGATTCATGTGGAAGCCCAGCTTCAACACCATGGACACCACCAGTGCGCTGGCCATCGCCGAAACTTCGCTCCATGCATTGATGCGCCACCAATACCAGCGCAGCAACAGCACGCCGCCCGTCCCGGCGCCCGTCACCACCAACCATTTCCAGGCCTCGGCAATGGAGTCCAGATAAAACGTGACGATCGCGGAAATGACGGTCAGCAGAATCGTCGCCAACTGAGACGCCGTCACATAATGATGCTGCGGCGCGGTGGGCTTCAGGAACCGGCGGTAGAAATCGTTCACCAGATAACTGGCGCCCCAATTCAACTGTGTCGCGATGGTGGACATGTACGCCGCCGCGAACGCCGCCACCATCAGTCCTCGCAGCGACGGCGGCAGGTGCGCGATCATCACGCGAATATAGCCCGTCTCCGGATTCTGGAGCCCCGGATACAGGATCAGCGACGCCAGCGCCACCAGAATCCAAGGCCACGGCCGGATGGCGTAGTGCGCCACGTTAAACCACAGCGTGGCCAGCAGCGAGTGCTTTTCATCCTTGGCGCAGAACATGCGCTGGGCGATGTACCCCCCGCCACCCGGCTCCGCACCCGGATACCATGTGGCCCACCAGTTCACGGAAATGTAGACGAAAAACGTGATCAACGGCATCCACGCGGAGTTCAGATCGGGAACAAAGTTCAAAACACTTCCCTGCCCCCCGCGCGTGGCGTCAATCACCGCCAGCTTCGCCTTCATAGCGTCAATGCCGCCCACGGCGTTGACCGCATACACGGCCAGCACAATCACCATGCCCATTTTGATGACGAACTGGAAAAGGTCCGTGACCAGCACGCCCCACAAGCCGGAAAGCGTGGAAATCGACGAAGTCACCGCGATCATCCCGATCACGATCGCCAGCGCCTGCACCTTCGTCACGCCAAGAATCAGCATGAGGATATCGACCATGGCTTTGTTGACCCACCCAAGGATCACGCAGTTGATGGGGATCGCCAGGTACAACGCGCGAAACCCACGCAGGAACGCAGCGGGCCGCCCGGCGTAGCGAATTTCCGAAAACTCAATATCGGTCATCACCCCCGAGCGCCGCCACAACCGGGCATAAAAAAAGACGGTCAGCAGCCCGCTCGCCGCCATGTTCCACCACAACCAATTCCCCGCGATGCCTCCGGTAGCCACCAGCCCGGTCACCGCCAGCGGCGTATCCGCCGCGAACGTGGTGGCGACCATGGAAGTCCCCGCCAGCCACCACGGAATATTGCGCCCGGAAAGAAAAAACTCATCCACGCTCTTCGACGCCCGGGCCTTATAGTAAAGCCCGATGCCAAGGTTGAAGGCAAAATAGAGCGCAACAACGGCCCAGTCGATGGGAGTGAGGGTCACGAAGAGTCAGTATACAAGGGCGCCGAGGGCCGCCAGCTAACTACGGAGTACAAAATGCTACTTGTTATTCAGCGCTATCACCCTTCCGCTCGCCCCGAACCACACCTCGCCGTTACCGAGCATGATGCCTTGGTCCCGAGCGAACATGTTTCGCGGTATGGCGGCGGCAATCGCTTCACGATAGGCAGTTGAGAAAATCGCATCGTATTGTGCAATTAGCTCCTTCGGGTCACGAATGTTTTTCCGGGCGTCGGCAAGGCGTACCGTAATTGGATAGTCGATGAGCGAGGCCACTGTAGTCTTGTCTTGCGTCATAACTGCCTTCCAGAATTGATAGGCTCGGCGGTGAATGAGGGCATCGTCCTTCGCACCGGCCACCCCATACATATTGGTAAGAGTTCCTGAAGTCCCGCCCTCCAGAGAAAGGTATACAGGCAATGATTGCGCGGAGCCAATCTTGTGCCAGGACCCGACGATAACCTCACAGCGCAACTTCCCCACCCCAAATCTTCCAAGGGGATCGCGC
>CAMAUG010000347.1 GCA_945861255.1 Candidatus Sulfopaludibacter sp. SbA3 | reverse complement strand
TCCAGGCACTGCGCCTGGCCGCGGTTGTGCAGATGGGGTTGGAACGCCGTGATGCGCGCCGGCCTCAGCAGCACGGTATAGCCGTCGCTCCGCGCGTTCTTCGTATTGGCCGGGATATCGAGGTCGTCGCTATCGCCTACGTGCGCCATGATCTCCGTGTGTTTCGGGACGTACCCTTCAGGGTAGAGCTTGATGCCCACCGTGATATCGGCTGGCGTGTCCGCGCCAACGGCGTGAAGATGGGCGTTCATGATGACCTGCGTGCCGGCCTTCAGTAGACGGCCCGTGCCTTCCGGGAAGATGTCGCCGAACTTGCCGACCGCATACTCTTCAAGCAGCCCCCGGTCCTGGTTGCCCTGCTCGTCGTCGACCAGGGTATACGAAACAGCGTGGTGCACGACGTTCGCGCCTTTGAGCGGCTTCACTTCAACCGCTTGTATGTAACGGTCCGTCTTGAGGCCTAGATCTTCCATGGGAAGATCGACCCATTGATCGGGAGCCTTGGCCTTCACCAACACTTCCTTCTTCAGCTTCACCACGATATCGGGCTGGCCGATGTGCCACCGGTTGCTGTCATCGAACTGGCGGGGCGGCGGCATCAGCGCGGGATCGCCCTGCGGGGCTCCCGCGTCCGCCCATTTGGCAATCATGTCGATCTCCGCTTCAGTGAGCGAAGGATCGTTCTTGAACTTGTTAATGCCCACCGTGCGGTCGATATACCAGGGCGGCATGTTGCGCTGGACCACCTGCTGGCGGATGGCGCGAGCCCACGGCCGTACTTCCTGATAGGTCAGCAATGACATCGGCGCAATGTTGTTGGGCCGATGGCAATCCTGGCAGGCGCGTTGAATAACGGGCGCGATGTCCTTAGTAAAAGTGAACTGGCTCTGCGTCTGAGCGAACCCGGACTGAGCCGTGCCTAAAATAGCAAGCGCGGCCACCAGCACTACCGCGAACTTCGCAGTATTCTTCGTCATCCACATACCTCCCGTTACCGGGGCATTGACAACCCCTAGCGATAACACTGTATCAATGCGGCATAACGGTGTCAACGGTGGTGCAGTGAAGTGGTGTGGTGCCGTGCCATAACCATACGGCGCGGGTGACTGCGCTCACAATACTGTGGGAAACACGACACCTGTTACCCATGAAATCGAGTACAGGTTCGTTCGCCGTGATCTCTTGGAGAGAAGATCCGCGCGTGGGATCCTACCTCCGCCTGGCACTGCACCGCATGGATCCAAAGTCGTGCTCCTCCAAGTCGCCGCCAACTGTACCGCCTACGGCCGGTGCGGTGATCGGGAAGTAACGGGTACTTGACTGGCTCGGCCCGCGGCTAAGACAAACTCCGGGCGTAAATTCGGTAATTTGCCGAAGTCCCGTGTGACTGGAATCCGGATACCCTGGAATCCGATGTCTACCGCCGTCGCTGGGAAATATCAAGACCACTATCAGGTGCTGGGAGCGGAACCGCGCAGCGATTCGGAAACGATCCACCGCGCCTACGCCCGGCTCGCCGAAAAGTATCATCCGGACAACAATTTCGAAACGGGCGACTTCGACCAGTTCGAAGCGGTCAGCCTGGCCTTTGAAGTTCTTTCGGACCCCGTGCTACGCAAGGAATTCGACAACGCAAAAGGCATCGGCTCTGACGACGACGTCCCCAATTTCAGTGGAAAGGCGTTCTTCGAATCCTTCAGTCGGGATGCCGGATTGCGGATCGCGTTGCTTTGCATTCTGTGCGACCGCCGCCGGACGAACCCGTTGAAGCCGGGGCTGTTGGTGCGGCAAGTTGAAAAGCTGTTGGCATGCACGGAATCCGAGATGGAATTTGTGCTGTGGTACTTGAAACTCAGGGGGATGTTGAGCGTAAACGACAAGAGTACGCTCATGATCACGGCCGATGGAGTGGACTTCATCGAAAAAAACCGCCCGTCATTGGGAACGGTAGCCAACTTTCTGAAACCAGGCGCTGCAGTTGTCCCGGAGACCGCGATTTGTTATTCTCCGGATGGTGGTTGTTCCTCCGATCCACTTAACTGAACGGCCGTCCACCCTTCAACCTCCATTCTTTAACGTCATGCACGGGGACGTCCGCCCGTGCGAAACGCGAGACATAACTAAGCCGAAACGTCCGGCGCGCGAGGGACCAACTCAGAGCGGGGAGTATTTGCAGTGAGTCTGGTGCAAGTCACAAACGGCAGGCCCGTCGCGCAAGCCAACGTGGGATTGGTGGACGTGGCTGCGTTCCGCCGCGAAATCGAAAGCCATATGGAGGGCGAGGTCCGCTGGGATGAGCTTTCGCGCGCGCTCTATTCCACCGACGCCAGCGTTTATAGAATCAAACCGCTGGGCATCGTGATTCCCAAGACGCGCGAGGATATCATTCGCGCGGTTCAGATCTGCCATCGCTTCGGCTGCCCGGTGACCATGCGCGGCGGCGGCACGGCGCAGGGCGGGCAATCGATCGGCGACGGCCTGCAAATAGACACGTCGAAGTATTACAACCGCGTTCTGGAAATCAATGCCGAAGAGCGCTGGGTGCGTGTGCAGCCTGGGATTGTATTGGATGAGCTGAACGCGCAGCTCGCGCACCTGGGCATGCGCTTCGCGCCGGACATATCAACCGCCAGCCGCGCGACGGTGGGCGGCATGATGGGGAACAATTCCTGCGGCGCGCGCAGCGTGATTTTCGGCAAGACCATCGATCATGTCATGGAGCAGGTGGTGGCGCTCTCCGACGGCAGCATAGCGCACTTCCGCGATATTCCCCGCGGCGCGGTTCCCACGGGCGGCACGCTGGAAGCTCAGTGTTATAGCACGGTGCTGCGGCTGGCCGAGGAGCATCGCGAGGAGATCGACCGCCGCTATCCGAAGATCCTGCGGCGCGTCGGCGGATACAACCTGGATGAGTTCGTGAATCCCGGCGCCCCGGTGAATCTGGCCAAGATCATGGTGGGGTCGGAGGGCACGCTCGGCGTGGTGCTGGAAGCGAAGCTGAGACTGGTCGCGCTTCCGAAGGCCAAAGCCGTGATGGTGATCGGGTTCCACGACTTGCTGGAGTCGCTTTCGGCATCGCCGGTGATTTTGAAACACATGCCTTCCGCGGTGGAAGTGATGGACCGCGCAATCCTCAACCACACGAAAAAGAATGTCGCGCTGGACCGCATTCGTAACGCATACGTGGAAGGCGATCCGGCGGCCACGTTGTGCGTGGAAATGTACGCGGACCGTGAGGAAGACTTGCCGCCGCGCATGCAGGCTCTGGAAGAAGACTTGCGCGCGCGCAAGCTGGGGTATTTCTACCGCTCCGAATTCGACGTACCCTCGCAGGCGCGCATTTGGAGCTTGCGGGAAGCCTCGCTGGGTTTGTCGATGGCGATGAAGGAAGACGCGAAATCGATTTCCTTCGTGGAAGATACCGCCGTGGCGCCGGAGCAGCTCAGCGAGTTTATCGGTAAGTTCATGACCATCATTAGCAGTCATGGAACCACGGCGGGAGTGTACGCGCACGCCTCTGTCGGCTGCCTCCATGTGCGGCCGGTGATCAACCTGAAGACCGCGGAAGGCATCGGCAAGTTTGAATCGATCGCCGAAAAGGTTGCCGACCTGGTGCTGGAATACGGCGGGGCGTTGTCCGGCGAGCACGGCGACGGGTTGGTGCGCAGTCCCTTCATGCGGAAGATGTTCGGCGACACGCTCTATGAGGCGTTTCGCGAGGTGAAGCGCACGTTCGATCCGCTGGGGATTTTGAACCCGGGCAAGATCGTGGACGCGCCGCCGATGACTCAGAACCTGCGCTACGGGACCGCGTATCGCGCGAAGAGTCCGGAATCGTACTTCGATTTTTCCGATTACGGCGGGTTTGCGGGCGCCGTGGAGATGTGCAGCGGAGTGGGCGCGTGCCGGAAGACGCTATCGGGGACAATGTGCCCTTCCTACATGGCCACGCGCGACGAAACCGACGCCACCCGCGGCCGCGCCAACGTGCTTCGGCTGGCCATGTCCGGACAGTTGGACGAGGCTGGGCTTACCAGCGATGGTGTCTACAAAGTGCTCGACTTATGCCTGGAATGCCGCGCGTGCAAAG
>CAMAUG010000346.1 GCA_945861255.1 Candidatus Sulfopaludibacter sp. SbA3 | reverse complement strand
GTATGTGTATAGTCCGCCTGTGGACACTCGGACGCGCACGTCGCTTTGCGTCACCCAGCATGGGCGTTTCTTCAGTGCCGCTCTGAGCTCTGAGACGAAATTGCCACCGATCAGAGCGTGCCAGAGCGTGCCGCCGGACATCGCATACGTGCGCCCGTTGTAATACTCGTTGCGAAATTCCGACGCACGATCAAGCTCCAGATATTGCTCGGGCGTCAGGCGCGGTTGAGGCTGGGCGGCCATGACCTTATTCTACGCCCGCTCTATGACCAACGCGACGCCCTGACCCACGCCGACGCACATGGTGCACAACGCGTACCTGCCTCCCGTCCTCTGCAACTGGTACATCGCGGTGGTGACCAGGCGCGCGCCGCTGGCGCCCAGGGGATGGCCGATGGCGATGGCGCCTCCGTTGGGGTTCACGCGCCGGTCGTCGTCGGCCAATCCCAGGTCCCGCGTGACGGCAAGCACCTGGGCGGCAAAGGCTTCGTTGATCTCAATCACGTCTATCCGCGAAATTGTAAGGTCCAGTCTGGCCAGCAGTTTCTTCGATGCCGGCGCTGGAGCGATACCCATGATGCGCGGCGCAACACCTGCCGTCGCCATCCCGAGCACGCGCGCCTTCGGCGTGAGCCCATGCTTCCGCGCAGCAGCCTCACTCGCAAGAATCAGCGCAACCGAGCCGTCGTTAATTCCCGATGCATTGCCCGCCGTCACCGTTCCGTTGGGCTTCACAACGGGTTGCAACTTTGCGAGCCCTTCGAGAGTGGTGTCCGGGCGCGGATGCTCGTCGGTGTCGAATTTCTTGAGATCGCCGTGCTTTTGCGGAATGGAAACAGGCACTGTCTCGGTGGCGAAGAAGCCGGCGGTGTGCGCGGCCGCCCAACGCTGCTGCGTGCGACAGGAAAACGCGTCCTGATCGGCGCGGCTCACGCCGAATTCCTCGGCGACGTTCTCGGCTGTTTCGGGCATGGAATCCACGCCATACCTGGCCTTCATCGCGGGATTGACAAAGCGCCAACCGATGGTGGTGTCGAAGATCCCGGTGCTGCGTGAAAACGCGGCTTCCGCCTTGCCCATCACGAACGGTGCGCGGGACATGCTCTCCACCCCGCCTACGACCATCAGTTCGGTCTCGCCGGATTTGATGGCGCGGGCCGCCACGCCGGTGGCATCCAGGCTGGATCCGCACAAGCGATTGACCGTACTCCCCGTGACTTCCTTTGGAAACCCGGCGAGCAGCAAAGCCATGCGCGCCACGTTGCGGTTATCCTCGCCGGCCTGGTTGGCGCAGCCGTAAATCACGTCGTCGGCGGCGGACCAATCGACGCTGGGATTGCGCTCCATCAAAGCCTTCAGCGGCAGGGCGGCCAGATCGTCCGTCCGGATGGCGGCAAGCGCGCCTCCATAGCGGCCAAAAGGCGTTCGTACTGCATCGCAGAGAAAGACTTCATTCATATACGGTAGCGGCGTCTTCCGCGCGGGGGAGCCAAATTGTTATCCTCTACCGACGAACGGCATCTTCGACGCCATGACTGTCATGAATTGCACGTTGGCGTCGAGCGGCAGCCTAGCCATATAGAGCACAGCGTCCACCACATGCCGCACATCGAGACGCGGCTCCGGCGCCGTCCGCCCGTCGGCCTGCAACACTCCCACCGCCATACGTTCTGTAAGCGGCGTGACAGCGTTGCCGATGTCGATCTGCCCGCATACGATGTCGTCCGCGCGGCCATCCAGAGAAATGGCTTTTGTCAGGCCCGTGATCGCGTGCTTCGTGGCGGTGTAGGGCGCCGAGCGCGGCCTCGGCGCGTACGCCGAAATCGACCCGTTGTTAATAATGCGCCCTCCGCGCGGCGTTTGCGCCTTCATGATCCGGATGGCCTCCTGCGCGCACAGAAACGAACCGGTGAGATTCACCGCCACGACGGCGCTCCACTGCTCATAGGTCAGCTCTTCCATCGGAACCGGGGGCGCGCCGATCCCGGCATTGTTGAACAGAAGGTCCAGGCGGCCGAACGCGCTCTTCACACGCTCGAACAGGGCGTGCACTTGATCGGGCCGGCCGACGTCGGTGGGCACGGCCAGCATCTCCGGCCCATTGCAGGCTATGCCGGCGGTCTTATGCAACTCCTCGACGCGGCGGCCGGCGATGGCCACCGAGTAACCGTCTGCCCGCAAACCCAACGCAACCGCGCGGCCGATACCGCTGCCCGCCCCGGTGACCACTGCGA
Source organism: Candidatus Sulfopaludibacter sp. SbA3 (assembly GCA_945861255.1). Classification (GTDB taxonomy): domain Bacteria; phylum Acidobacteriota; class Terriglobia; order Bryobacterales; family Bryobacteraceae; genus Palsa-187. The sequence goes on along the minus strand of CAMAUG010000346.1, from coordinate 1,868 downwards.
CCTTCGTGTCAGCCATATATTGTCGTACCACATTAACTCACTGCCGCTGCCATCCACCACGCCGGCAGCGCCGCGATGGAATCGAGAATCGCATCAGGTGTGATACCGCGTTTCAGATCGGACGGCCGGAACTTGCCGGTGCGCACCACGACGCCGTGCATCCCCGCCCGCTGCGCTCCGCCGATGTCGATTTCGGTATCGTCGCCGATCATGACGACCTCCGCGGGCGCGACGTCCAGTCTCTCCGCAGCCGTGCGGAAGAACAACTCCGAAGGCTTGCCGAATACCATCGCTCGTTTGTCTGCCGCGTGCTCCAGCGCGGCGACGAATGGCGCCACGTCCAGGCGCAGCCCGTCGGGAGCCTGCCAGTACTTGGTCATGCCGAGCGCGATCAACTCCGCATCCGGCGACGCGCGGAGCAAGCGGAAGGCCCGGTTCAAAGTGCGGAAGTCCCAGGCGTCCACCAGATCTCCGATGACCACGTAGCGCGCGCCCGCTTCGGCATGATCGGGAAGCAGATCCAGACCCGCGAACTCCGAGCGCGCCTTGGCCGGCACGAACAGCGCCACGGGCCCCGCGTTTCCCTCGTTGCGCGCACGGAGCCAATCCGCGGCGGCCAAGGCCGGCGTCATTACGTCGCGCACATCCGCGGAAATCGCGAAACCCCGCAGCTTCTCCACCAGCGCATCGCGCCCGCGTGAACTCGTGTTGGTCAAGAACAAGTGCGGAATCCCCTGCGCTCGCACCCACGCGAGGGTCCGCGCCGCTCCTTCAATCGCTTGATCGGAGTTGTACAGCACACCGTCCATATCGAACAGAATCGCCCGCATACGGAGAGGGCCGCGCTAGCCGGCCGCAGGCTCCCGGTTGATCATGAATGTGGACATGCCTTCGAAGAATTCACGCAGCGCGGCGGCGGGTTCCTCGGGCAACGCGGCTTCGGTGAACGCCTTATCCATCAGATGCATCCAACGGTCGCGCGCGACCTGTGTGATGGCGAACGGAAAGTGCCGCGCACGCAAGCGGGGATGTCCGCGCTCTTCGATATACTTCGGCGGGCCGCCGAAACGGTAGATCAGGTAATCGCGCAGGCGCTGCTCAGCGCCGGCCAAGTCTTGGGCGGGGTACATGGGCCCCAGAACGTCGTCCTGCGGCACCTGACGGTAAAATGCCGAGATGAGACGAGCGAATCCTTCGTCGCCGATGAGAGAATAGATTTCCAACTCTTCCACGAAACGATCCTAGCATCTTGAGCGAGGTCCCCTTATGACGCAGCAGCAAGTCGCTTTCGCCGTGTTGATCGCCGTGTGGGGCTTGTGGGGGCTTTCGTTCGTCGTGCGCCGGGCTCGCGTACCCCGCCCGCAAGCCGCGATTGTTGCACGAGCCGCCATCCTGGGCATCGCGCTGCAAGCGATCGCTTACGCCGTGATCTGGTCGCAAAAGGGCCGCGTGGTGCTGCGCGGAGATGCGTGGTGGCTGGTGACCGCGTTCGGATTCGGCGTCGTTTCGTTAGTGCTGATCTGGTGGGCGATTCCGGCGTTGGGCAAGCAGTGGCGCGTACAGGCGGGCCTCAACGCGGACCATGAATTGATTCAAGCCGGACCCTATCGCCTGGTGCGCCACCCCATCTACGCTTCCATGCTGGCGCTGTTCCTGTGTACCGGCCTGCTGCTCACGCCGTGGCCGCGTTTCGGAATCGCTCTCGTAGTTTTTCTGATCGGCCAGGAGATTCGTGTGCGCGCCGAAGAGCGTCTGCTGCTCACGCGCTTCGGGAAGCAGTATGAAGATTATCGCAAGCGTGTGTGGGCGTACATGCCGTTCATTCGTTAAAAAGACTCGTTAGGAAAATACGCGCTCGAGCGCCCGCT
>CAMAUG010000345.1 GCA_945861255.1 Candidatus Sulfopaludibacter sp. SbA3 | reverse complement strand
CGGAAATCCGCGAAGCGCTTTCCGAGTGTATTTCCACCATCCTGAACGCGATTCGCGTTGCGCTGGAACGCACGCCGCCGGAACTTTCGGCCGATATCAGCGACCACGGCATCGTGCTCACCGGCGGCGGCGCGCTGATCAAGAATTTGGACAGGCGCATCCGGCAGGAAACCGGGCTGCCCGTCTCCATCGCCGAGGACCCCCTGGCCTCGGTGGTGCTGGGAACAGGTAAGATGTTGACGGAGTTCAAACTCTTGCGGCGAATCGCGATCGAGTAGATTACCGGATCGCGCCGGCCCTGTCGAACCGCGTTCGCGCTGCCGGACCGCGGCCGCCGTGAGGGAGCGGTAGTGCCATGGAAGCAATTCTCAACCGATACCGGAATCTCACGGTACTGCTCGCGGTGGTGGCCGTGCAACTTGGATTGCTCGGGTACCAGGTAAAGGGCAATGGCGAAGTCCGCCTGATCCGCGTATGGGCGGTGGGTGCGGTCACGCCGCTGGCCCGCGTGATTGAAGCAGGCCAGAGCAACATCGCGGGCTTCTTCCGGGATTACTTCCTGCTCATCGGCGTACGGCGTGAAAACCAGCGCCTGAAAGACGATCTGGACCGTGTCCGAATGGAGAACCAGGAGCTTCGCACGGAGCTTTCCACCGCGGACCGCGCGCGCGCTTTGGCCATCTTCCAGGAACGTTCGCCGTCGAAGACCATTGCGGCGAGAGTGATCGGAAATACCACGGGCGTCAGCGCGAAAGTGGTTATCATCGACCGCGGGACTTCCAGCGGTGTACGGAAGGGTATGGCCGTGATCACGCCCAACGGAATCGTCGGCAAAGTGACCGGCGCGTTTCCCACCGCTTCCTACGTCCTTTTGGTCACCGACCCCAGCTTCGCCGCCGGAGTGCTTTCGCAGCAGAACCGCGTGCATGGCACGCTTAAGGGGCAAGGGAACGGAACGCTGATCGTCGATTACGTTCAGAACGAGCAAAAAGTGAATGCCGGCGAGTGGTTCTTTACTGCCGGCGACGACCGCATTTTCCCCAAAGGTCTTCCGGTAGGCCGGGTGACGCTGGTGCGCCAGGGCGCCACGCGCAAGGAGCTTTTCGTGGCGCCGTCCGGCTTGGGCGACGGCCTGGAGGAGGTCTTGGTGGTGGTAGAAGGAGTGCACGCCGAGATTCCCGAGATCGCGACCGCGGAACAACCTGTACAGCTGCAGGAGCCGCCGCCGGCTGCACCGGAGATTGCACCGTTGCGAGACGGCTCGCCGGCCACGGACGCGGACCGCCTGGTGGATCGATACCGGAGAATCGGTGAAATCGAAAAACACGAATACGGCGGCCATGGAGGCCGCGCGCCGAACTTCAACGTCACCGTGGAACCCCGCGCCGCCGACGCACAACCTTCGCCGCCCGCACCAGGAACAAAGCAAGCGCCGGAGAAACAGGCCGCTCCCGAAAAGCAATGAGCGATCTGGGGGGGGGATTTCGCGAAGAGTTTTCGCAGGTTCAGGTCAAGGACAAAGCGCCCAGGTTTCGTATAGCGGCGTTGGCTGGAATCGCTCTGGCGGCGATCCTGTTTCAGGTATACGTGCCGCGGTTCATTGGTCAGCTATCTTACCTGGAGCTGCCGCTGCTGGTAACGGTCTACTTTTCACTGATGCGCAGTTCGCCGGTGGCGGGACTCTTGTACGGAGCTTGCGTGGGGTTGGCGCAGGACTCGTTGGCCGATAATCCTCTCGGCATGTTCGGCATCGTCAAGACCTTGGTGGGATATTTCGCGGCCACGGCAAGCCAGCGCTTCAATATCGAGAATCCTGGGATCCGCCTGGTGCTGAGTTTTTTCTTCTTTTTCTTCCATCAGTTCTTTTACTGGGTATTGGAGCGCGCGCTGCTCGGCCAGTCGCTGGATTTCGAATTGCAGCGGACGCTGGTTATTGCCGTGTTAAACGCCCTGGTGGCGCTGCCGTTGTTCCATATTCTGGACAAGCTCAAGGTCGGCTAGACTGAAGGTGACACTGAGGGTCAGCACCGAAGCTAACACCGAAGCTAACTAAAGGGATGCCGTACTCCGACCTCAAACACGCACTTCCGCCGGAAGCGGAAAAGCGGATCTCGCGGGACGACGCCCGTTTCGCGCTGGGCCGCATCGCCGCCTTTCAGTACATCGCGCTGGGCGTATTTCTCTTTCTGTTGGCCGGCTTCTGGGTGTTGCAAGTGCGCGACGCCGAAGAGAACAGCCAACTGGCCGAGCGCAACCGCATCAAGACGGTGCCGGTGCTCGCGCCGCGCGGAAAGCTGCTGGACCGCGACGGGCGCGTCATCGTCGATAACGAAGCCGCCATCACGCTGATGTTGACTCGCGAAACCCTGAACCCGGACCATCTGGACGCCATCGCGCGGGGCGTGCATATGGATCCCGAAGATCTACGCGCGCGCCTGAAACGCTTCCAGTCCAGGCCCAAATACGTGCCCATGGTGGTGAAGCAGGATCTCGCGCAGGATGAGATCGCCTTTGTCGAGTCGCATCGCGACGCCAATACGTTCCCCGAAATGGAACTGGTCCGTAACCAGCGGCGCCTGTATCCGCGCAACGGCCTGGGCGCGCACGTCATTGGCTACGTCGGCGAGGTCTCCGAGCAGGAACTGGACTCTTCCGATTTCGCGAAGTACGTGCAGGGTGACATCGTGGGCAAGGCGGGGCTGGAACGCCAGTACAACGACATGCTGATGGGCGTCGACGGGCAACGCCGCGTGGTGGTGGACAGCGGCGGCCGCGAACGGGAAGTGCTGGAAAGCAAGGAAGCGACGCCGGGCAATAGCCTGCAGTTGACGCTCGATCTGGATTTGCAGGTGGTGGCGGAGCTCGCGCTAGAAGGCAAGAAAGGCGCCGTGGTGGTGCTGGATCCGCGCTCGGGCGAAGTGCTCGCCATGGTCAGCCGCCCGGCCTACGACCCGAACGCATTCGCCACGCGCGTGACCCCGGAGTATTGGCGGCAGTTGACATCCGGCGGAGACAATCCGCTATTGAATCGGGCTATTCAAGCGCAATTCGCGCCTGGGTCTACCTTTAAGCCGATTGTCGCGCTGGCCGGACTGGAAACCGGAATCATCGGAGATCATGACGCGGTAAGTTGCCCTGGCGGCGCCAATTTTTTCGGGCGCTACTTCCACTGCTGGCAAAAGCACGGGCACGGCACGGTGGACCTGCACCGCGGCATCGTGCAATCCTGCGATGTCTATTTCTACACGCTGGGCAACAAGCTGGGCATCGATAACATTGCCGCATACGCCGAAATGGCGGGCCTTGGCAAGCGCACCGGCATCGATCTGCCGAATGAAGCCGAAGGTTTGATGCCTTCCACTAAATGGAAGCTGCGCACGCAACGCCAGAAGTGGTACGCGGGCGAAACCATTTCCGTCGCCATCGGGCAAGGCGCCGTCACGGCCACCCCTCTGCAATTGGCCAGTGCGATCGGTGGGATTGTCAGCGGAGGCGTTTGGCACAGGCCACGCCTGGTCAAAGCCACGAGCACCGTAGAACCGCGCCGCATGGAATTGAAACCGGAGAGCGTGGCGTCGATCGTGTCAGGAATGTACGGCGTGGTGAACGAAGGCGGCACGGCGGCCGCCTCGCGCATCGAAGGTGTTGAATTTTCCGGCAAGACGGGCAGCGCACAGCAGATTTCCAATGAACTGCGTAAGTCCGGCAAACTCGACGCCAACGAATCGAAGGATAACGGCTGGTTCGTGGGTTTCGCCCCGCGCCAGAATCCGGAGATCGTGGTGGTGGCGCTGCTCGAAGGCGGCGAACACGGGAGCCTGGCCGCCCCCGTCGCCCGCGACATCGTGAAATCGTACTTCGATAAGAAATTGCGTCTCACGCAGCGCGGCATTCGCCCTTCGCCTTTCGCGCTGCTGAAACCGCCCGCGCTGCCGTAGTCCGCGCACGGTGTGTCACGCTAAAGCAGTTTCCCATGCCGGAATTGTCGATCCTCAACCAGTAGTGTCCGGCTATAAGTCGAGCAGGCTCAACTGGTTAGAAAATAGGTCTGATTTTTCCTGGGAGTAAGTGTCGTCAAAGGCCCGTAGAATGGGCGTTTGCTCGAACAAGGTGACGCTGAGAACCTGTAGGATTTGGTAGAGGGT
>CAMAUG010000344.1 GCA_945861255.1 Candidatus Sulfopaludibacter sp. SbA3 | reverse complement strand
CCTTGACGGCAAAATCGGCGCCGCCCGCGGCGGTAAAGGGCAGCACGCCGCTCACTTCCAGATTGGTGTCGCGCCCGGTAAAGCGCGCCGACCGGATGCGCGCTCCCGTGCGTGAAACGGTTAGCAAAATCGGCTGCGTATTCCGGATTTCAATATCCTGGGCCTGCACGTTGAGCCGCAGCGCTTGCGTGGGCCTGGTGTTGATCTGAAACGTATCGATTGCCGCTTCGGCCTGGAACGCGGCCGGGTCACGCAACGGCAGAGTAAATGTAGCGCCGCCCTCCAGAGATCCTTGAAACGGAGGCGGAGCGGGTCTGGCGCCACTCGCCGTGCCCATCATAGCCAGACTGTACAGCGACGCCAGCGTGATTTTCGAAACGCGCAATACACCGGTGCCGGGGTAGTCGCCCGCCAAGCGCCACCTTCCCTGCCCTTGCAGCGCAATACCGCGAATCTGCCCGCCGGCGTGCAAATCCAGCTCCGCGCCGCTTGTTTCCGCGGTGAGCGTGAGATCGCCCAACTCCTCGTTGTAAATCGTAATCCCGCGCAGCGTGGCATCTCCCGCGAGCGAACGCACGGCGAACGAGCCGCGTTCGGCATGAACTTCAAAGGTGGCCTTCCCGTCCACTCGCGCGTCTGCTTGCGTGTTCCGCGCAACCTGCGATTCACGCCACATCGCCAGGCGCGCCGCCTGGATCGCTGCCAAGCTCAGATCGGCGCGTAACACTCCGTTTTTCCAGTCGTTTTCCGGATGTTCGTACGAACCGGAAAAGCGTAACTTGCCGGACCCGAGATCGGCCTCGCCGTTCGCGAATTGAAGCGACTGGCTCTTGTATTGGACGTTGGCGCGGACTCGCTCGAACTGTTCGCCGGAGGCCGTGGCGTGTGCCACGTCGAGCGTCAACCCGGCCTCCGGGTGCTGCAACGTTCCGGCGAGTCGCACGGTGGCCGCGGCCGTGCCGCCCAGGGGAATATCGATGCCCAACTCCTTGGCCAGCTCCGCGACCGGGGCGTCGCGAACGTCGATCTGCGCTGTCAGCGGCGCGTTCGCGCCCCAGCCCGCCAGCGCGGCATCTCCGGTGATCGACATGGAGCCGCGCGCAATCGCCAGGCGCCGCAGCACGACCGCTTCACGGCTGGCGTCGACGTCGCCTGTGATGCTGGTGAAAGCGTGCCCTTCCACCACGGGACGGTTGAGCGCGATCTGTCCGCGAAACCGCGGCGCATCGAACTGCCCGGAAACAGTACCCGTAAGTGTGGCATCGCCGCCATCCAGCTTGACGGGAAGCAGGCGGGGAGCACCTTCGTTCAAGAGCCAGAGCGCAGGCAGCACATCATCAAGGTTCGTCGAAAGCGCACGTACATTCAGCGTCTGGCCCGCCGCCGTGGAGAGAGTTCCCGACGCATCCACGCTGGTGGCAGCCGTTGCCACGTGCATTTCGCCCAACTGCACGGTAGCCGCGCGCTGATCGTAGCCGAATTGGATGCGCCCCTCAATGGGAGTCCCGTCCGTAACGGATTCGGAGTGCGCGATCGCCACCGAAGCTTGTACGCGCGTATAGGCTTCGCCCAACACCGCGTCCACCACCGCGTCGCCCGCCAGCACGCCAACCCATGGGATCGGGCGTTCAGTGAATAAGTCGGCCGCCTGACGCACGCCCAGGCCTTCGAACTTGCCCTCGATATGGAAGTTCTTTCGCTGGCTCAGGCCGGCCTCTCCATGAAATGTGGCCCCCAGCGCGGATGCGGCGATGTTGCGCAAGGTAATGCGTTCCGGTGTGGCGCGCACAGCCGCGGTGACGGTGGCGTTTTCAAGGCGCAGCCGTTCACGGCGATACCCGACGCCCTGCGCCGAGGCCCGCCCGGCCAGCGTGAAATCGAATCCACGCGCCAAAGTCACGGATAGATCCCCGTCAAATGCCACCGATCCCACCGGCTCCACGGGCAACGAGAACATGGGGACGGCGTCCGGCAACGCGATTCGCGCGGTGACGGCGAACTTGCCTTGGGGCATGCGTAGATTCGTCAGCGCTCCCTTAAGTTCGGCACGGGAGCGCCCGGCGGCCAAGCGAAGGCGCGGGAAATTCACGCGTTCCGGGTCCAGCGTAAACGCGCCTTCCACCTCGAACTCCGCCGGCCCGGTGACGATTGAGGAAACGCGCAGGCGCCGCGAGGATAGCTCGCCCCGATAGTTCGGCCCAGCCGCCGCGTAATTCATTTCCAACCGCAAATCCTCGCCACGAAGGTTGAGGGGGATCTTATGGAGGTCGAAATCGGCCAGCCCTTGGCGGACTTCGTAGCGGCCCACGGCCAAATTCACCAGGTTGCTGGCCCAACTCCCGCTACCGGGACGGGCCGGCGACGGCCAGTTGGTGGAACCATCGCTGTAGAACACCACGCGCAGCTTCGGTTGATCCACGATCAGGGACGCCAAATCCACTTTGCGCTCCAGCATGGAAATCAGGCGCAAGCCGACGGTCACGGATTCGACGCGCAACAACGGCTGCTCCGTCGCCGGCTCCTTGCCGTGCAGCACCAGCGGTGAGATGGTGGCGACCATGTCCCGCCAGTCGAACGTGAAGGAACCCAATTCCGCCCGGCCTCCAGTGACGCGCTCCAATTCCGCAACGATGCGCTCCCGGACACGTTCCCGGAACCACCCGCTGCGGAGCAACAAGATACCAGTGATGCCGGCGGCGGCGAGAAGAATTGCCAACGCGGCCGCCGTGCGAATGGTCGTTTTGCGCAAAAGAGTCATGCTGAGATCCCCGGCGTCATCGTCCTTAAGAACGCCGTCATTGGAACGCCGCCTCCCGGTACGCCACCGGCGTCGTATGCCGCACCGCCTCCAGCCAGCGATCCAGCGCCTGCATCACGCGCCGGTCGATGAACAATTGCTCCAAGGCACTCCGGCCCCGCTCCATATCGGGGGCGGGGACGCCGTCGCGCGCCAACGAGGAGTTGAGTTCGCGCAAGTCTTCATCGGAGAGCTGTACCTCCGGGCGGAAGCGAAGATCGGTATAGCGCAGCATCCGCAGTCCTGCGGCCAGATGCTCCCGCAACTCCGTTTCCGTGATGCCGGCGCTCTTGAGGGCGCTTGGATACTCGTCCGCGGATGCGTACCGCAGCTTCAACGGTTCCACTAGCGAATCCACTTCGGAGGCGGACGGAGCCGGCGCGCGCATTTGCGCCGCGTCCTCCAATACCAGGTATTGATCCACCAGCCGCCCGGCGGCCTCGCGCTTGCGCGGCCCGCTCAAATCCGGCATCTTGCCGTCGAGGAAGGCCGCGATACGCAGATCGCGCACGATCTCGCTTTCCGCGATGATGTGTTTCCCAACAGTGACCGCTATCCGATCGAGTATTTCGGCCGGCGCTAGCAGCGCCAGCAATGTCATCGACGTGAGTGCCAGTCCAAGTCTCATTTCAGAATGTCTGCCCCAGAGAGAAGTGAAATTGGAATTGATTGATGCGCTGGTTGGTAAGCGTTCCGGTACCGGCCAGCAATTGGTCCCGAGTGCCCTGAAATCCGAAGAAGCGCGGCGAGTTCGGGCTGAAGCTTAGATCCACGCGAATAGGCCCGACCGGGGTGCGGTACCGGACGCCGAATCCCACACCATGCACCATGTAGTCGAAATCTTGAATCCTCCGCTGCCGGAAGCGGAAGCTCAGCTCGCGGATATTGGTGTACACGTTCCCCATGTCGTGAAACAAGACGCCACCTATATTCTCGCCGAACAGGGGGAAGCGGAATTCGGTGGAATGAAACAACAGGGCCGTGCCGCCGAGGGGGAAACCGGTGGTCATATCGCGCGGCCCGGCCTGATTATCGGGAAACGCGCGCTGGCTGGCGTTGCCGCCCGCGAAAAACCGCTCGGCCAGCGGGATGGAAGCCAGACCGCCCAAGCGCTGGAGGTAACCAAATTGCAAGGTCCGCGCCACGACCAGTTCCTTCCCCAGCGGATGATATGTGGAATTTCGTAACAGCAAGCGTGTGAATTCCGTCTCCGAGCCGAATGGGCTCAGTGAAACGCCTGCATCCGCAGTGTTGTAGATGCCGCGATGGGAATCGGTGGGATTGTCGCGGCGGTCCTGTATGAATGTCAACGCCACCACACCCACGCGCACAGGTTGCGATAGCAGCGGGATCAG
>CAMAUG010000343.1 GCA_945861255.1 Candidatus Sulfopaludibacter sp. SbA3 | reverse complement strand
TCCATGCTGCACCGCAAGCCCATGGGTAAATACCACGTGCAGGTGTGCACCAACATCAGCTGTCTGCTGGTGGGCGGCGAAGAGTTGTATGAGAGCGCAAAGAAGAAACTGGGCATCGGACACAAGGAAGTGACCGCGGATGGGCAATTTTCACTGGAGGAAGTGGAGTGCATGGGCGCCTGCTCCTGGGCGCCGGCGGTCGAGATCAACTACGATTTCCACCACTTCGTGACGCCGGAAAAATTGGATGAATTGATCGATTCGCTCAAGAGGGCTCAATAATGGCGAAGCGACTCTTCAATGAACCGAGCCCGCTGGAGACGAAGGTATTGAGCAAACGTTTCGGACTGGAAGGCTCGGAAACGTTGGACGTCTATCTGGCCAACGACGGCTTCAAGGCATTCCTCAAGGCCAAGGAGATGACGCCGGAAGCCATCGTCGACGAGGTGAAAGCGTCAGCGCTGCGGGGCCGCGGCGGCGCGGGATTCCCGACGGGTCTCAAGTGGAGCTTCGTCCCGCGCACTTCGCCCAAGCCGCGCGTGATTGTGGTGAACGCCGATGAATCCGAGCCGGGCACCTGCAAGGACCGCCTGTTGATGGAGTACGATCCGCATCAGATGATCGAGGGCATTCTGATCGCCGGCCTGGCCGTGGACGCGCACGCCGCCTACCTCTATATACGGGGCGAGTACCGTTACCTGATCGAAAAGATGGACCGCGCGATCGCCGAGGCTTACCAGCGGGGATACCTGGGCGACAACGTCGCGGGCACGGGTTTCAAGTTCGATCTGTACACGCATAGCGGCGCGGGCGCTTATGAGTGCGGCGAGGAAACCGCGCTGCTCGATTCACTGGAAGGCAAGCGCGGCATTCCGCGCATGAAGCCCCCGTTTCCGGCGGTGGCGGGGGCGTGGGGGTTGCCGACACTGCTCAACAATGTGGAGACGTTCAGTGCGATCCCGCCCATTATTCGCGACGGCGGCGCGGCATTCGCGGCGTTGGGCACGCCGAAGAATGGCGGGACGCGGCTGGTATGCATCTCAGGCCACGTGAACAAGCCCGGCGTGTATGAACTGCCCCTGGGCTATCCGATGATGAAGGCCATTTATGAAGTGGCCGGCGGCATCCCGGGCGGGCGCAAGTTGAAGGCGGTGGTGCCGGGTGGATCGTCCTGCCCGCTGCTGACCGCGAGCGAATGCGATATTCCGATGGATTACGATACGCTGGCCAAGATCGGCAGCATGCTTGGTTCCGGCGGCATGGTGGTGCTGGATGAGACGGCGGACATGGTGAAGTTCGCGCTCCGCATCATGCGCTTTTATCAACACGAAAGCTGCGGCTGGTGTATTCCGTGCCGCGAAGGCACCACCTGGCTGCGGAAGATCTTGCAGCGTTTTTATGAAGGCCAAGGGCGGCGCGAGGATATTTCACTGCTCGGCGAGCTTTCCAAGAACATGCTGGGCCGGACGTTTTGCGCGTTGGGCGATGCGGCGGCGATGCCGACGATTTCCATCGTCGAGAAATTTACTGAAGACTTCGAGCGTTACCTGGCGCGGGAGACGGTGGCGATATAAATGGCTGAACTGGTAAAGCTGAGCATCAACGGGCGGGAGATTCAGGCCGAGAAGGGCGCCCTCTTAATTGAGGTGGCGCGCCGGAACGGCATTGAAGTCCCGGCCTTCTGCTATCACGAAGACTATTCTTTGCAGGCCGCCTGCCGCATGTGCCTGGTGGAGATCGAGAAGACGCCGAAACTTCAGGTGGGCTGCACCACGCCGGTGGCGGAAGGCATGGTGGTGCACACGGAATCCGATGTCGTGAAGAGCGCGCGCAAAGGCACGCTGGAATTCCTGCTGACCAACCATCCGCTGGATTGCCCGGTGTGCGACAAGGGCGGCGAGTGCGAATTGCAGGACATGGTATTCCGCTACGGCGCGGGCGAAAGCCGCTTTGTGGAGCGCAAGCGCCACGTGGACGAAAAGCAGTGGTCTCCCGTGGTGTTCTTCGACGCGCCGCGCTGCATTCTGTGCTACCGCTGCGTGCGCGCGTGCAATGAAGGGATGGGCGTGGGCGCGCTGGGTATCGGCAACCGCGGCATGATTTCGGAAATTATTCCCAATCACGACGACCATCTGGAATGCGACGAATGCGGTGCTTGCATCGACATTTGCCCGGTGGGCGCGCTGACCAGCGGCAGCTACCGTTATCAGACCCGGCCGTGGGAGATGGACCACGTGGGCACCATTTGCGCCCACTGCGCGGACGGCTGCAAGACCACGCTGGGCGTCCGCGTGGACAAGATCGTACGCGGCAACAACCGCGACCGCAGCGGCATTAACAACGAGTTTCTGTGCGTAAAGGGCCGCTACGCATTCGACTTCGTGGACCATCCCGAGCGTTTGCAATCGCCGATGGTGAAGACCGCGAACGGCCATGAGCCGATTTCGTGGTCGAAGGCCATTGACATCGTCGCCAACAAGTTCGGCGTAACGGTTCTCACGGGCGGCACGTTCGGCGTCATCGGTTCGAATCATACGACGAACGAAGAGAATTTCTTTTTGGCTAAGTTCGCACGTGAAGGTCTGGGCACGAAGAACATCGACCATCACCGCACCGGCGATCTTGCCACGTTGTTCGACGCGCTTTCCGGGAAGACGGACGCGCTGGCTACTTCCGCCGACGTGGAGAATGCGAAGGCGGTTCTGGTGATCGGCGCCGACCTTGCGCAGCAACATCCATTTCTGTCGTTCCAGATCCGCGCTAATGTGCGGCGCCACAACGGGCATGTGCACGTGGTGACCACGGGTCCGGTTCGGGAAGACAATCAGGCGGTCTCGCGCGTCCGCGTCCAGAAGGGCGGCGAACTCGCGGGCGTGGAGTCTTTGCGGGACACACTGAAGGCGGAAGTGAATCTGGTGATTGTGTTCGGCGACGCGATGCAAGGGGACGCGCTCCGCAAGCTGGTGGCCTTCGGCGATTCGCTGGGCATTCCCGTAAAGTACGTCTGCCTGGTGGATTATTCGAATTCGCGCGGTGCGTTTGACATGGGCGTGCTGCCCACCGGCGGCGGCTTGTCGCTTGAGCAGATGCTCGCCGCGGACGATCTGGACGTGCTGTGGGTGGTGGGCGCGAATCCGCTGAAGAACGCCCAGGTAGCGTCCAAGAAAGCATTTGTCGTGGTGCAGGATTTGTTCATGTCCGAAACCGCCCGGCAGGCCGATATTGTTCTGCCTGCGGCGTCGGCGTATGAGAAGGACGGCACCGTCACCAACGTCTGCGGCGAAGTGCAACAACTGAAAGCCGCCGCGAAGGTGATGGGCGCCAAGAGCGACCTGGAGATTTTCGGATTGCTCGCGAAAGAGATGGGCTTGAACCTGGGCATCTGGCTGCCTGGCAAAGTATTTGAAGAAATCCGCAAGACCGTACGAGGGTACAACGTACCGCTCCCGGTGGTGGCCACTGGAGGTTCTGCGCCCACCATGCCGCTCAACGGGCGCGTGGCGGCGCTGCCGGGTTCGATAGCCTCTGCGAACGACACGCTGTTCACGTCCGGTTCGTTGTCGAAATATTCAAACGTCCTCAATGCGGTGATGGAAGCGCCGGGCAAGCTGTATAGGGGCCAGGGGCCGGGGGCCGGGGGCCAGTGACGATCAAGAGTTACAGGGATTTGATGGCTTGGCAAAAGGTAATGCTGCTAGTGGAAGAAGTTTACCGGACGACGAAAAGTTTCCCGAAAGAGGAAATGTACGGCCTGACGCAACAACTGCGGCGCGCGGCCATTTCCGTGCCGTCCAATATTGCCGAAGGCCACAGCAGAACAGGCAGCCGGGAGTTCGCTCATCGCCTCTCTATCGCCGGTGGTTCGTTAAGCGAAGTTGAGACGCAAATGGAGATTGCGAGGCGGCTCGGCTACATTACAGCCGAGCAACTGACATGCTTTGAGAAGATTGCCGCGGAAACGGGACGAATCATGCAAGGACTAACGAACTCGCTGGAGAGACTGGCCCCTGGCCCCCGGCCCCTGGCCGCTGCAAAACGATGAATTTCTTCATCCTCACCGCTATTAAGGCCGGCGTGGTCGCTTTCGTACTGTTGACCGCACTCGCATACGTTCAATGGCTTGAACGCAAAGTGCTGGCGCATATTCAACTGCGCGTGGGCCCCCG
>CAMAUG010000342.1 GCA_945861255.1 Candidatus Sulfopaludibacter sp. SbA3 | reverse complement strand
CGGAATACGTGAGCTTGGCTGCCTCCAAGCGTTGCGGCGGCGCTGGCACGAGTTGCGGGGCGTCAGCTCTGCTTATCGACGCGCAAGTTGTTGGTCACCGAAAACGCGCCGCTGACGCCGTTGGCGCGAATGCCCGCCAGGTTCTTATCGGCCTCCCGGTCGACAATCCCTTCCAGGGTCACGTGGCCGTTCTTAACGATGATGCGGATTGGCTGGATTACCGGCATGGCGTAGCGCTGCAGGGCCGTGAAGCCGTAGATGGACCGGTACAGCGCGATGCGCAAGCGATCGTCGTTCGTCGAAAGCGGCAAGACCTCGATCTGGTTGTCGACACGCTCCACGCCTTCGACTTGCTTCACGACGTTTGCAATACTCGACTTCAGAACCGGCCGCGTCACCTGTCCCATAAGCGTGACGGTGTAGCCGTCGACGCGGTAAGTCACGTTGTCGAAAACGTTGTAAAACGGCTGCGTCAGGATTTCATGCCGGACTTCCTTCTCTAGTCTGGCCTGCGAGCGGTCGATCATCTTCGGGGCTCGGTCCTGGGCCGCGCCGTTCGCGGCAAACATCATGCCGGCGGCGAAAACTGCAACTGCGAATCTGGCGATCATATTCATTGCCTCCTGTAGCTTCATTCCTGACTACGTGATCCGCTGGCGAATGGATTCGTCACAGATGGCGTATTCCGTATCAGGCCCGCAAGATAACCCTGCGGTGTACGAATCCCGTGAAAACGGCGATCTATTCCCGATTCGCACCTTTTCGCGCCACTGCTCCGCGCAACGCCTCACACTCTCTTCGATGCACAACAAGCAAGGGCGGTTGCGTGGAAAACGAATTGCAGCGGACTTGATCCGAATACTTCGGCGGACTGCGGGAAACTGGGGACATGGAAATACACCAAATCTCTCACACCTTCGCTCAGGGCAAATCTTACATTGAATTCCTTCGCACGCAGCACCTCAGCGCGGGCGTGTACCGGCTGGCGAAGGGCGCCATCGATCCACAGCGGCCCCATGGCCAGGAAGAAATCTACTACGTGATTTCAGGAGCGGCACAATTCCGCGGTGAAGGCCGGGACTCGCAGGTACGGGCCGGCGACGTTGTGTTCGTTCCGGCCAAAGAAGCACACTCGTTCCACAACATCGAGGAAGACTTGGAACTGCTGGTGTTCTTCGCGCCGCCGGAAGGCTGATTGCGCCGGTGTGGCGCGGTGTATACTGGCAGCACGAATTTCCGATCTTTTCCGGTAGGGAGGTATCCGTGACCACGCATAGCCGCCGCAATTTCGTGAGAAACAACCTGCTGGGTGGGTTTGCCGCGGGCGCGGCGCCGGCCGCCTTCGGGCAGGCGCCGGCCGTCTTGCGAGGACTGCGGCCGGTGGTAATCGCGTCCGGCAACGGCAACCACTTCAAGAACGGCGGCAGCGCAACGTGCGTGGAACAAGCGTTCCGGATGATGACGAGCGGCGCCGATGTTCTGGACGCCTTGATCGCGGGCGTGAACATCGTCGAGCTGGACCCGGAGGACAACAGCGTCGGCTATGGCGGATTGCCCAACGCGGATGGTATTGTGCAGCTCGATTCCTGCTGCATGCACGGACCCAAGAAACGTGCCGGCGGAGTGGCGGCCCTGGAGGGTGTGCGCACGCCGTCGCTGGTGGCGAAGGCCGTGATGGAACACACCGATCACCACCTGTTGGTAGGCGCTGGAGCGCAGGCATTCGCGCGCAATATGGGGTTCACCATTGAAGCGGACCTGAACACGCCGAAGTCCCGCCAGCTGTGGCTGGAATGGAAGCGGCGGAGCGATCCGCAGCACTATTTGGACCCTGACAAGCGCGCGGCGGCGGGCTTCAAGACCGGCCTCGCAATGGCCGCCGAGGGCCTGATCGACGGCGAACATCTCTACGGCACCATCAACTGCAACGGGTTGTCGCCGAAGGGCGAGATTGCCGGGGTGACCACGACCAGCGGCTTGGCGTGGAAGATTCCCGGTCGCGTCGGGGATTCGCCGATTCTGGGAGCGGGACTGTACGTCGACGGACTGGTGGGCGCAGCGGGGTCCACCGGCAGGGGTGAAGCGAATCTATACGGACTGTGTTCGTTCCTGATTGTCGAAAACATGCGGCGCGGGATGCATCCCAAGGACGCAGCGCTGGACGCGCTCAAGCGCATCAAGGCCAACACCGTCGAGAAACGACTGCTGAACCGGCGCGGCGAGCCGAACTTCAATGTCAACTTTTATGCGATCAACGCGAGGGGCGATTTCGCGGGCGTGGCGCTTTATGGCGGCCCGACCTACGCCGTGTGCACGGAAAACGGACCGCAGAGCCGGCCTGTGGAAGCCTTGCTCAGCGGCGAGCCAGGGGCGTAGACTTCCGGGCGTGCGCGCGTAGCACCAGCTTATCGAAAGCGTGCAGCAATTCCTCGTGCTCCGAATACGGCCCTGGGCGGTATGCGCGGGAAGCGATCCCCAACTGCGATAGCTCGACCACGCGCCAGTCCTCGCGATTGGTGGTGTCCCAAAATTCCACGGCGTCGCTAGGGTCGAAATCCGGCTTGGACATCTCGTTCGGATGAAAATGCCATTCGCAGATGATCCGCGTATGATCCACGGCCTGCGGCCACAGCGAGTGCAGCAGCACATAGTCGGGATGCAAACTCAGCAGTAGGTTCGGGAGAATGGCGTAGTAAAAGACCTTCGCGCGCTGCTCCTGGCGGAGGCCGGGCAGATAGTCGCGGCGACGTCGGCCGCTGGCGCTCATGGTTTCCACGCCCGGCGCGAACGCCATGGCGCCGCCCAGATACGATGTGGTCGGCGGCTCATTGTCAGCTCCAAGGTAATCCGTCAAGCGGTTCAGCGCCGGATGCACCAGAGGACAGTGTAGGCACTCGCTGTAGTTCAGGACGATCAGCTTCCAGTTCGCCCGCACTTCATACACGATCCGCTCATGTACCCTCAGGTCTCGCATCTTCCAGGCCGCGAACTTCCCGGGCAACGTACCAAGGTGGCGTTCGAGGGCCGTGGCGCGTTTGGCCAGGTTCACGAAAACGTGGCCATCCCAAACCGCTGTCTTTACTGGATGCAACGGATATTCATCGCGCGAAAACTTCGCGGGCATGTGCGGCGCTGCGAGTAAGCGGCCGTCCAGGCCGTAGGTCCAGCCATGGTAGGGACACTGCATACGCTGGCCCAGGTTCCCTTCAGCCGCCGTACAGATCCGTGTCCCGCGATGGCGGCAGACGTTGTAGAACGCGCGAACGCTGCCGGGGGATTCTCGCAAAACGATCACGCTTTCCCCCGCCACGTCGCGCAGGAAATAGCTACCCGGCTCGGCGATGGCTTCCGCCCTGCCCACCCACACCCAACCCTGGCCAAAGAACAATTCGATTTCGCGCCCAAATAGGCGCGGGCTGGTGAAGTACTTTGAGGGCAAAGGCTTGGGCACCTGGCACGTTCCCGCCCGCAGTATATCATTTCGTCTATGTTATTGTTCTTAAAAGGCTTGTGGTGGATTCTGGAGCCCGTTCCGACGCCCACCGTTCAATGCCTGGAAGCGCCGTTCGATGCGGCTAACACCCTTTTAATTCATTGCCGTAGCCCTCCAGTACCTACCTGGCTATACTGGGCCTTATCGTATTCGTAAGTATTCCATCCCAAGTCTGGAGCTCCTACTTTGACTAAGCCTATTAAACACGTTGAGAAGGTGATTGCTGTCGCGGCCAACGCCGCGTGGTTTGTCTACAACAAAGTAAACTCGATCAGCCCCAACCCTTCGTTCACGCCGAAGTGGTCCGACAAGCCGTTGTTGAAGAGCTGGGAAAAGCAGAAGCCGACGCTGGGCTGGCCGCGCGAGACGGATTCGCTGTGTCCTAAGTGCGTCCCGGAGATCCGCCAGCAGATTCTGGACGGCAAACTACCAGTCGAGATTTTGAGCAACCAAAAAGTCGGCGAGATCAAGGCCAACATCATCGAAAAAGACGGCAAGATCGTGATGGTGAAGGAATGCACCATTCACGGCAAGTTTGAAGATTTGATGTCGATCGATCCGGTGTTCTCGCAGCACCTGGAAGACACCTTCCCCGGTCGCGACATCCGCGCGCACAACGACGAAGACCTGCACCACCACGGTTCCAGCACCATCACCCACGGGCGCGGCAGCGTGCTGACCGTCGATCT
>CAMAUG010000341.1 GCA_945861255.1 Candidatus Sulfopaludibacter sp. SbA3 | reverse complement strand
GAATTGTTGGAGCATCCGCGGTATGGCGTATGGCGCTTTGCCACGCCCAACCCGGCGCCCCTGGCATTCTGGGATGTCTACGACGGACTCTATCACGTGGAAGTTCGTCTGGACCGGCTGACGTTGGACTCGGAACGATGCATTCCGCTCGACCGGCGATGGGTGAGAGTCGACCGGGGCTCCTACCGCCGAACGCTGCAGGCGGTGGTCGAGGAAATGGCGGAAATGCCCGCGTATGCTGGCCGTGGTCCTCTGGATAGGCCACCCGCCGCCGTTGCGTTTCCACGTCCGCTAACCCAAACTCCTTCGGCGGCGGATCTGTGGCAGCTCAACGCAAAGCTCATTCTGCGGGCAGCGGGTGAACAATGCCGGGGATTGTTGTTTTCCGAAGCCTGGCAAGTGGGTGTTGTAGAGGATTCCATCGCCAGCTTCGTAGAGGCTGACCTGCCGCCGTCCGTGCGCTGGCTGCCCTCTCCCGGTGGGAACCGCTATCTGGCCGACCCCTTCGTTGCCCGCACGGGCGGCGGGTGGCTCTTGATGGCCGAGGACTTCGATTTCTCGGAGAATCGCGGCAAGATCGTGCAGGAATTTTCCCCGGACGGTTCCTTTACGGGTCACACGCTGGACGCCCACTTGCATCTGGCGGGTGAAGCCATTCACATGTCCTACCCATTCTTGTTCTCGCACGGCGGCGAGATCTATTGCGCTCCGGAGACTCATCAGAAGAAGGGCGTGGAGGCGTGGCGCTGGAATGAACCTTCGCGCACGTGGCAGGACCCTCGCGAGATTCTTCCCGGCGTTGCCTGCATCGATCCCACGCTCGTCTTCTTTGAGAACCGATGGTGGTTGTTTTTTACGGACAAAGCTGACGGCGTGGATTCGAAATTGCGCGTGTGTTTCGCCGATTCGCCGTTCGGTCCATGGCAAGCGCACGCCAGAGACCCGGTGAAGTCGGACGTGCGCTCCAGCCGGCCCGGCGGAGCGCCCTTCGTACACCGGGGGAAACTCTACCGGCCGGCGCAGGATTCTTCCAAGCATTACGGCTGGCGACTGGCGATCAATCAAGTGACGCGCCTTTCGCCGGAGGAATTCGAGGAAGAAACCGTTTTCGTAATGGACAGCCACCGTCTGGGCGCCAGTGGAATTCACACGCTCTCCGGCGCCAGCGGCAAAACCTTGCTGGACGCCCGCCGATGGCGGTTCACGCCGTGGTTAACGCCCCGGCGGCTTCGCCACAAACTACGGAAGTTGTTATCGCTCGCTGGCCGCAGCTAAGCAGAACTCGTCAGCAGAAGCCATCCGGCGTGAAGAGGCCAAGCCGCATCACCGGCGCAATTTGCGTGCATCGCCGCCCCATTTTATTGATAGCCGGGGCCGGCCATCCCTGCATCCGGTGGAATCGAGGGAATGCATCGTTTTCTCTGCGGAGGATCTATACTCGTCTTTGTGAGGCGCCTCCGTTCCTATTTCCGAATCCTTGCCGCGCAATGGCCGCATGCGCTGCTTTCAGCGGCGGTTCTCAACTTCGCGGCCACGCCGTCCCAGAGCCAGGATTTCTCGGTTTCCGCGCAGCAGCTTGCTTTTCGCATTCTGGAAGGCGGTCCCCGTCCGGCTGACTCGCGCGTAGCGGTTTCCTCGGCACGGCCTTGGAAAGTGACTACGTCGGACGCCGATGTGGCCAACCCCAATCCAGCCGCCGGAAACGGCGCGGGCGCCTTTGCGGTGCTCCCCGTCACCTACCGCAAACCCGGCTCCTATGTTGCGACTCTTACGGTCACCGATGACCAGAACGTCCGGCGCGCGATCTCCGTCAAGCTTACGGTACTAGCGCGGGCATCGCCGAAGGTGACCTATCCCGCTGGTAAAGCGGTTGGTTGCACGGACGTCCCGGATTTGCCGCCGGGCAACGCCGCCGTGTGCGTGGCTCCGGACGAAAACCCGCCGGGAAATTTCGTTCCACCGCCGCTTGGAGCAAGTTATACCGATCCCAATTTCGGAGGACGAATCCGCGTCATCGCGGGGCCTTCGGCTATTCACGGATATTCCACGCCATCGCCGGTGAGCGCCGCCAACCGTTACGCTCTGGTCTCGCGAGATGGCGAGACGCAGTTGACCGACATATCCACCGGAAAGGCGGTCAAGAAGCTGGCGATCGGTACGGAAGGCACCATGTGGGACGGCGCGGACGAGAGCATCGCGTATGCCCTCGACGGAACCACCATCCGGCGGTGGAACGTCGTCAATGGCCGCTCGAAGGTGGTTGCCGATTATGGCCGCGCCCCTCATCGTTTTCAAAGCATTAGTTCCGGTGGAACGGGGGAGATCAGCAGGGACAACTGGATTTCCTTCTTCGCGCCGCGGGAGCACCGGATTTGCGCTTTGGACGTAGGGGCATCCAAGACTTATTGCGGAGCGTATCCGGCGGGCGTCGAGATCGACTACACGAACATGTCCAAGGGAGTGGACCGCGCCTCCGGGCTGCGCTACGTAATTCTGATTCCCAAAGACGGCAGCGCGTTCTATTTGTACGGCGTGAACCGGGCAGAGGGTACTTTGGATATGGCCGGGCGCGGCCCGGAGGCGGTGTTCATGGACGGAGGCAACCACGATGGCATCTGCGACAAGGGCGAGCCGTGCGTCAATGGAGGCCATTCCGATACAACCGAGGACTCCGCCGGAAACCAGTGGCTGATGATGGGACTGGAGGAACAATCGCCCTGCGGCTATTCCATATATTCCTTCCAGTTGAACAAGGGCGCGCAGATGGGGATTCCCGTGGAAATGGGCGGCGGGCTAAAGCGCATTATGCAGCTTTTCCGGTGCGGCGGTCCCGACGTGTGGACCGACTATCATTTAGGCTGCGCGAAAGCGGCGGCCGCATGCGTGGTCTCCACCACCGTACAGCCTTACAACCGTGCGCGGGATCCGTTGGACAGGACGCCTTTGAGAAGAACGGCTCATCTGGGTGAAATCATGGTGATCCAGGACAACGGAGCCGAAATCCGGCGCTTGGCCCAACATCGCAGCGTTCAGTTCAACAATGAGGAGTCCAAGGGGTACTGGTCTACGCCCCGGGCAGCTATCTCCGCGGACGGGTCTTTGGTGGTGGCAACTTCCAATTTCGGTTTTCCTAACCAGCGGCGTGTGATTGCGATTGAGACGGGCCTGGCTCCCGCCGCCGCTCCGCTCCGTTGAATTGCCGGCGCACGCTGGTTCGGCCGGGAAACACCGCAAAGCTCGCCGGACAGACCTAATGCGGCTCGCGGGCGCCGCGTTCGTAGAGTATGAAACACGGCCGGCGCTGACTTTTGGAATGCTCACCCCAGGTCCAGTCGTTCAACTTCAGGATCGGCCGGTAGCCGAGATTCTGGATTCCCTGGGAATTCGCCCGTCGGCAGTCCTCTCCCGACAAGACGAATTTCGGGGCCGGTTGCATCGTACTGATTTGCTCCACGGCCTTGGGTTCTTCTAACTGCCACGGAGCGCCCTCAAAATAATAACCATTCATGTCCGCTTGCGCGTTGGCTAGAAAGGTCTCACCCGGCGGCAAACGCGCCGCCAGCTCGCGCAGCTTGGGATTGCCGGTACCGTAATAGCGCCCGTACAGCGGCAGGGAATCGGCCAACAGCAGCACGACGGGTATCAACGCCAGCGTCCGGCGCAACAGGCTATTTCTTCGCCACAGGTGGCTGATGAATAAACTCAGGCCGATGAGAATCGGGAAGATGAACGGCACAAACAGTCGCGGCGATGCCAAGCTTCCCGAGAGCTGAAAGTAGGCAGCCTGAACCAACGCTGGGCCAACCATCGCCGCCGACGTGACCCAGTCGCAGCGTTGCAACCAATATCCCGCCAACGCGGCGGCCAATAGAATCAGCGCCGCGGCGTGATGCTCCACGCCTGTCAAGAAAGGAAGCGTATCAAGATAAGACTGTAGTCCAGTGATGGTGTGAGCCAAACCGGCCCGGTTACGCGAATAGTCTGCCAACTGCGGCAGTGTGAGCGCTGAAACCAGCAGACTCAATAGTAGCGCCCAGCAGCACATTACGAAGCACCATAACGGCAGATGCCACGCAGGCTCGCCTCCCGGTTGCAGCCGCGAGACCGTTGCCGCATTCCTCAGCCGGTAGATGAGCAGGCCTCCGGCGATAACGGAGTGGGCGACGATCGAAAAAATACCGGCAATCAA
>CAMAUG010000340.1 GCA_945861255.1 Candidatus Sulfopaludibacter sp. SbA3 | reverse complement strand
AGCCAAAACCGCGGCGATGATGTAGACAACCGCCCACCGCCTTTTCCACGATCGGCACAGCGCCGAGAACGCCACCGACGCGGCCGCGCCGAAAGCAATGGCCCCGATGTATCCACGTGCTTCGTTCGAGTAGCTGACGGTCCGAAAGTGAAAGACGATGAACAGGGCCGCCAACAACGCGACGCCGCGGAGGCCTATGCGCTGGAAAGACAGGTAAACTCCGGCGGGTAACAGGGTCCCGATCAGCAAGGAAGGAAGCCGTAACATCCAGTCTTCCGTGCTGAACATTGATGCCAGCCACATCAGCAGCGAGTTGGCGAGGTGGTTATTCCCGTCGGCGCTGAAAGCGAAAATCACTCCCAATCCCCGCTGTACCACTCGCACTTGTGAATTCAATTCATCATCCCAGAGCGATTCCGCCGCGTTGGGCAGACGGATGGCGAGTGCCGCCAGGGTGATGAGGGCTGCAATCAACCAGTCCCATCTTGCCCAAGATGACCCAGCCTTGAAATCGCCGCCAAGCGCGACGCGCTGCCGGAGTCCCTCGGTTATTACGGCCAGCAGAGTCCCGGCGAAGAGCAGAAGTCGCGTCAGTTGGACGCCCGTGTGCAAGAACCCAATGAGGCCGGCCGCTTTAGCCGGCAAGTATGGATCTACTCGCTCAGGCGACAGGAAGATGGCAAGGGTGAGAAAGCTCGCCGCGACCAACCATAACATAATCGCAATTATAGTCGACCGCTCAAAGTTCGCTCCCAGCGCTATGCAGTGCGTCTTCCGCTGTCAGTCAGGCAGGAACGGAGCATAAAGTTCCAGGATTTTCGCGACGGACGCTTCCAGGGGGAATCGCCCAGCTTGCCGCACCGCGGCCGCGGACATGGCGGCGTAACGCTCGCGATTTTCGAGCACGCTCGAAGCGGCCTGGGCCAGATCGTCGATTTCGCCCGGCCCTGGAGCGATCAGACACCCCGTTTCTCCATCCACCACCAGTTCGGAAACGGCGCCGCTCGCGGTCGCGATCACTGGCAATCCACATGCCATGGCCTCAATCAACACGTTGCCGAACGCTTCCCCCACCGCTGTGTGCAGGAACAGATCTGCTCCGGCATACCATGCCGTCAATTCAGGTTGGTGGCCCAACCAGGAAACGCGGCTGGAAATGCCCAACTCCCGGGCCAAGGCTTCCAAATCGGAGCGCAAGGGCCCGTCGCCTGCCATCCACAACCGTACGTCCATGTCCCTGGCGGCGAGGGTCGCGCAGACGCGCAAGGCAAGCTCCGGACGTTTCCATGGGAGCAGACTCGCGGCAAATATCAAGACCGCCGAATCTTTCTTCGCCCCTGCTTGCGGACGAATGCTTTCCCGCGCGGCGGCATCGGCGTGGAATCGCTGCAGGTCGACGCCGTTGTAAATGACGCAGGTGCGCTCCGCCGGTATCCCCGCCTTGATGAGCCGGCCGCGAATGAAGTTGGAAATGCCGATCGATTTGGTGAGCGGCCCACACATCAATTTGGTGCGCAGCCGGATCAGCGCGGCCCGCCAGCCGCGGCCATTCCATTCCCCGCTATTGGCTTCGGTAAAGAACACGTGCCGGATTCCGCTCCACCGGCACAACCAAGACACGGCTGTGAAGTAATCGAAAAACCGTACATGAGCGAGTTGGACTTGGTAGTGCCCCACAACGCCGCGGATGTGCATCCAGTAGATCCATGGATGGGCATGGTAGGAGCACGCCACCACCTGTGCGCCCACGTCTTCCAAACGTTGGCGCACGTCGCCGGCGATTTCCTCCGAGACCGTTAGGATGGGGGTGATTCCACGATTGGAGAGTGCGCTGCAGAGTTGGCGGTAATATTCCTCGCGTGTGCTCCAGAATACCGGACGCCAGTCCAAAAGGAACAGTACACAGGCCGGCTTAGCCACGGTTTCGATTTGCCGCGTGTCCCGGACCAAGCCTGCCTTCCGCAGTGGACGCCCGCATGGCCGCCTGTGGTGTGCGGGCGCGCAGTTCTTTTTCCAGCACGCTCAGGGAAGCCGCGGCCACTCCAATCATGAGAGAAAAATGGAATTGATAGGCGACACTGACGAAAGTCGATACAAAAGCAAATATCCCGAAACCGGCGAGTACATGATTGGCGGTTCCAAGGACGATGGCGTCATGGGCGCGGGCCGCCATTTTTCTAACACGGGTCAATCCCAACAAGCAAGTCATCACCGCTCCGCCCAAAAATACGAATCCTGGTATCCCCATTTCGCTCGATACCTGGGTATAGGAATTGTGTGTTTCCACCCACGCCGCCCGCTGGCCATCTTCGTGGCTAAGATCCGCGGCCACATTGGCAAATCCGGCTGGCCCGACGCCGAAAATCGGATTTCTTATCGTCATCTCCAAACTCTGCCGTAGCGCATAGGTTCGCACGGCTGTCGATGTGCGGGCGATGTCATCGGACTCCGTGTTACCGCCGCTCGCAAACAGAGTCTGCAGGCGCGCGCGCGCATTCTGAGAAACGGAGAACAGGCTGGCGCCCAGCGCGAGAAAGACAACCAACAAGGCCACCTTCCGCGCGACAGTGGCGTACCAGAACACCACGCACCCGAGCACCAGCAACGCAAGTAATGCCGCGCGCGAGCCTGTATCGAACACCGTGTAGAGGAATGGAAACATCAGCAGCGTCACGGTGCCACGAGCAAGGAGGCTCTTGCCCACTGCCCAAATGGGTATAAAGCACATGCCGACCAACATGAGCTGCGCCAGGTCGTTCGGATTAGCCAGGAATCCGGTGGGCATCATGAGTCTTCCGCGCACTCGCGCCTGCATGACATTTGCGATCACCATCACCACGGAGGCAGCCAAGCCGATCGTCAACAACATGCTCCGCACGCGTGCCACCGTGGTTACCGAGCCCGCCGCCATCGCGAAAACCAGGAAGCTCTTGAAAAACGTATCGGTCAACACGCCGAAACTCCCGCCGCGCCATTGGCTGAAAGGCACGCATACCACCAGCCAGACGGCGAACATCGCCATTAGTTTCCCGGTGCGGGAACGGAACGCCCTCTGAAAGGCTCCGTCCAACGCCGCAAAGACCGCCGCGAGCAGCGAAAAGACGAGGGGGATGTGCAGGTTGTTGAGCCAGAGATCGAAAATTCGGCTGATGGAAATAAAGACGAATATCAGCAGAAAGTAGAAGCCCAATCGCGATACCGAACTCTCAACCGATGCCTCCGCCCGTCGTGGTCCCCAGGCCTCTCCCGAGGCGGCCATGATCCTGGTGTGTCCGGCGGAAAGCAGAAACGCCGGCAGGCCCGGCTGCCGTGAGGCGCCCGCGCCCGGCCAGAGAGAGGGATGAGGCGCAACCGATGATACCGGCGGCGCAGCCGTCCTGCCGGCGCCCTTCGAGGGGACGGGAGCTACGCGTTTTGTTCGAGGTCCCGGAACCATAGTTCGAGTGTCAGCAAGGACCACAGCCAATGGCTATTGTCCCGCCTCCCAGTATCATGTTCGTCCAAAAGCGCCCGGACAAACACCGCATTGACCATCCCTCTGCCGAGAAACTTTTCGGACAGGAGAACCCCGCGCAGCATGTCGCGAAGCTCCCGGCGGAACCATGCCGCCAACGGAACTCCAAATCCCTTCTTCGGAAGGCGCAGCAGTTCCGGAGGCAGCCGGTCTGCCACGGCGCGCAGGAAGATGTGTTTCCCGCGTCCTTCTCGAATCTTCCAGCCATGCGGAATCGCTGCCGCCAGCTCCGCCAGGCGGTGGTCCAGCAGCGGCGAACGAACTTCCAGCGAGTTGGCCATCGACATGCGGTCCACTTTCACCAGCATATCACCCAGAAGTGTTGCCGTTGCTTCGAAATACAGAGATTGAGTCAACAGGTTTCCCTCGCCTCTCACCAGGCAATGTCCCATCTTTTCCAGAAGCCAAGCCTCTTCCATAGGCAGCATCCATTCCGGCGTCAAGAGCTGTTTCCGCAGGTTGTAGTGTGCGTAGTTCCGCTCCAGGTAGCGAGCAACGCCCGATTCCAAGCCGACCATCCGAAGAAAGTTCTTGCCATAGGCGCTATAAGGCAATATATCGGCCAATCCACCGATTCCCCTGCGAACGAACCGCGGTAGAGTGCTCCAGCGCCCCAACCCTGGCGCGGACTGATGAACCTCATAGCCGCCGAATAGCTCATCGCCGCCATCCCCTCTCCAGAAACTACTCACGCGGTGACCTGGGGATGGGAGGCTGGAACAAGAGCGAATCCCAGGTGTGCTGCTTTTTTGTTGAGCAAT
>CAMAUG010000339.1 GCA_945861255.1 Candidatus Sulfopaludibacter sp. SbA3 | reverse complement strand
TTCCTTGAAGCTGCGCACTGTGTCTGCCACCTTGACGTACTTGCCCTTGCGGCCGGTGAATGCTTCGGCCACCGTGAACGGCTGAGATAAGAAACGCTGAATCTTACGCGCGCGCGAGACAGCCTGCTTGTCGTCGTCGGAAAGTTCGTCGACACCTAGAATCGCGATGATGTCCTGCAGATCTTTATAACGCTGCAAGATCTGTTTCACGGCCTGCGCGGTGTTGTAATGTTCGTCGCCGATGATGCGCGGGTCCAGAATGC
Source organism: Candidatus Sulfopaludibacter sp. SbA3 (assembly GCA_945861255.1). Lineage (GTDB taxonomy): Bacteria > Acidobacteriota > Terriglobia > Bryobacterales > Bryobacteraceae > Palsa-187. The sequence goes on along the minus strand of CAMAUG010000339.1, from coordinate 4,029 downwards.
GTGAAGTGGAGGCCAATGGATCGACGGCCGGATAAATGCCCATCTCCGAAATCGAACGTGAAAGATTGGTGGTTGCGTCTAAGTGAGCAAAGGTGGTGGCTGGCGCCGGATCGGTATAGTCGTCGGCGGGCACGTAAATCGCCTGCACGGACGTGATGGAGCCATTGCGTGTGGAAGTGATGCGCTCCTGCAAGTCGCCCATTTCCGACGCAAGGTTGGGCTGATAACCCACGGCGGAAGGCATGCGGCCCAACAGCGCGGACACTTCCGAGCCGGCTTGCGTGAAACGGAAAATGTTGTCGACGAACAGCAGGACGTCCTGCTTTTCTTCGTCGCGGAAGTATTCCGCGACCGTCAACGCCGTCAGCGCCACGCGGAGGCGCGCGCCGGGGGGCTCGGTCATCTGGCCGTAGATCAAAGCGCACTTGGACTTGGTGTAATCCTTGGGATCGATGACGCCCGATTCCTGGAATTCCAGCCACAGGTCATTGCCTTCGCGCGTGCGCTCGCCCACGCCCGCGAACACCGAAACGCCGCCATGCTTGGTGGCCAGGTTCGAAATGAGTTCCTGAATGATGACGGTCTTTCCGACGCCGGCGCCGCCGAACAAGCCGATCTTGCCGCCCTTTAGGTAGGGTTCCAGCAGGTCGACCACCTTGATGCCCGTCTCGAACATTTGCAGTTCGGTGGATTGCTCTTCGAAGGCCGGCGCCTGGCGGTGAATCGGGTAGCGTTTCTCGGTATTCACCGGACCCATCTGGTCCACCGGTTCGCCGATAACGTTCATCACGCGACCCAGCGTCTGCCTGCCGACCGGAACGGTGACGGGCTCGCCGAGGTTTTCCGCCTTCATGCCGCGGACCAGGCCTTCGGTGGGCTGCAGCGCGATGGTGCGCACGCGGCTCTCCCCGATGTGCTGCGCCACTTCGCAAATGATGCTGATGGGCTCGGGCACGGTGAAGCCCTCGCTGGTGATGCGAATGGCCGTGCGGATAACGGGGATCTGCCCCTCGGGAAACTCGATGTCGACGGCCGGTCCGGCCACCTGAATCACTTTGCCAAAATTGCTCATATAGATTTAACCCAGAGCGGCGATGCCGCTCGCTATTTTTTAACCTTGAGCGGCCGCGCCGCTCACGATCTCGATAATCTCGCGCGTAATGCTTGCCTGGCGGACGCGGTTCATGTGCAGCGTCAGCTTGTCGATCATATCCGATGCGTTGGAACTGGCGGCGTCCATCGCGGTCATGCGCGCGGCGTGCTCGGCGGCGATCGATTCCAGCAGCGCGCCGTAAATCTGTCCCTTCACATACTTCGGCAGCAGGCTGCCCAGCAGTTCTTCCGGCTTCTGTTCGTAGAGGTAATCGACGGGCGCGGCCGACTTCGGCACCTGAATGGGAAGCAGGCGCGTCTGGCTCAACGTGGGCGCCATCACGCTCTTAAACTCATTGACAAACAGGTGAACCGAGTCCACTTCACCGTTCGAAAAACGGTCGATGATGCCTTGCGCGATGCCGTCGGCGTAGTCCACGCTCAGCTGCTTCATCATGTCCATGTGATCGCCCGCGATCTTTCCGTCGCGCCTGCGGAAGTAATCGCGGCCTTTGCGGCCGATGGCTTCAAACGTAACGTTCTTGTCTCTGTTTTCGTTGACGAAGCGCTGCGCCAGTTTCAATAGATTCGTATTGAACGCGCCCGCCAGGCCGCGGTCCGCGGTCACGATCACCACCAGCACGTTCTTCTCCGTGCGGGTGGCCAGCAGCGGATGAGATCCGGCGTCCGGACTCTGATTGGCCGCCTCCGCCACATTCGCCAACATCTGTTGCAGCATGGCGGCGTACGGACGGGCCGCCAGAGCGCGTTCCTGGGCGCGGCGCAGCTTCGCGGCCGAGATCATCTTCATGGCCTTGGTGATCTGCTGCGTATTGCGGACCGAGCGGACGCGCCGCCGGATGTCAATTAAGCTCGGCATGCGGAATGACTATTTCTTGAGTCCTTGGAGAAAGCGGGTCTTGCACTCCTCGACGGCTGCCTTGATCTGCGCCTTCAGCGCCTCGTCGATGGTCTTCTTTTCGCGGATCGTCGCTAGTATCCCGGGGTGCGCGTTTTCGACGAAGCGGTATAGCTCGGCTTCAAACGGGCGGCACTGTTCCACCATGAGATCATCCAGGTAACCGTTGGTTCCGGTCCAAATGATGAGCACCTGTTTCTCGACGGGTAGCGGGGACAACTGGCCCTGCTTGAGGATCTCCACCATGCGAGCGCCTCGCGTTAACTGCGCCATGGAAGCCTTGTCCAGATCGGAACCGATTTGCGCGAAGGCCGCCAGCGACCGGTATTGTGCCAAGTCCAAACGGAGTGAACCGGCCACCTGCCGCATCGCCTTGATCTGCGCGTTGCCGCCCACGCGGCTCACTGAGATGCCGACGTTGATCGCCGGGCGCACGTTGGCGTTGAACAAGTCCGATTCCAGATAGATCTGGCCGTCGGTGATCGAAATCACGTTCGTCGGAATATACGCCGACACGTCGCCGGCCTGGGTTTCGATGAAAGGTAGGGCGGTCAGCGAACCGCCCCCTTTTTCATTGCTTAACTTCGCGGCGCGCTCGAGCAAGCGGCTGTGCAGGTAGAATACGTCGCCGGGAAACGCCTCGCGCCCGGGAGGACGGCGCAAGAGCAGTGAGATCTCACGGTATGACGCCGCATGTTTCGAGAGATCGTCGTATATACACAGAGCGTGTCTACCGCTGTCGCGGAAATACTCACCGATGGCGCATCCTGAATACGGCGCAATGTACTGCATGGGCGCGGGGTCCGACGCCGTCGCGGCCACCACAATCGAATATTCCATCGCGCCGAAATCTTCGAGCGTCTTCACCACCTGCGCGACGGTGGAGCGCTTCTGTCCAATCGCGACGTAAATACAAATCACGTCGCCGCCCTTTTGATTGATGATGGTGTCCAGCGCGACCGTGGTCTTACCGGTCTGGCGGTCGCCGATGATCAGTTCGCGCTGGCCGCGGCCGATGGGAATCATGGCGTCGATGGCCTTGATGCCGGTCTGCATGGGTTCCTTCACGGGTTGGCGTTCCACCACGCCAGGCGCGATGCGCTCAATGGCGTTGTAGCCTTTGGCTACGATGGGGCCTTTGCCGTCGATCGGGTTGCCCAGCGCGTCCACCACGCGCCCGATCATGCCCTCACCCACCGGCACCGACATGATACGACCAGTGCGGCGGACTTCATCGCCTTCCTTGATGCCCGCGTATTCGCCGAGCAAAACCGCACCCACCTGGTCTTCTTCCAGGTTCAAAGCGATGCCGGAGACGCCGCCCGTGAACTCGATGAGCTCGCCGGCCATGACGTTCTCAAGGCCGTAAATACGCGCGATGCCATCGCCGACGGAGATCACCGATCCGGTTTCGGAAACGTTGACCGCCTTCTCGTAGTTTTCAATCTCCGCGCGTAACAGCCGCGAGATCTCATCCGCTTGAATCTGTGCCATAAAAACCTTTGTGTTAGGAACTTCCCAGTCTTGTCCGCAGACGGTCGAGTTGGCCGCGCACGCTGCCGTCGTACAACGTGGAACCCACCCGTGCCACCACGCCCGCCAATAGCGCCGGGTCCGTAGTATACCGAAGCTTCGCTTCGCGCCCGGCCAGACGCGTCAGTTGCGCCTGCAATAAAACGCGCTGCACGTTGGTCAGCTCATGCGCGGACGTCACGTCCGCACGCACGAAACCCAACCGGTCGTCGATCAGCCGCTCGAACGCGTCGATCATGGAAGCGAATTCCAGAATGCGGCGGTGGTCGATTACCACGAACAATAAATTGCGAACCTGTTTGGAAACCTGGAGCGGTGCGATCAGCTTTTCCATCACCGCACGCTTGCGTGACGGTGCCACCGCGGGGGAGGCCAGTGCGTTTCTCAGGTCCGAGGAAGAGTCGATCAGAGACTGAATTTGGTTAAGCTGCGCGAGCACCAGCGTGGCGTCGACGCCGCTGCCGGGTGCGGTCACTACGTCGGCA
>CAMAUG010000338.1 GCA_945861255.1 Candidatus Sulfopaludibacter sp. SbA3 | reverse complement strand
ATCTGCATGAGAATGCTGGAGCGTTTTTGTTCGAGGGCGGCAAGGGACTCAGGCAATGGGCGCCTCCTATCCTAACGTATGTATACGTTAGGATTATACCTGCAAAAAAAGAAAACTGCCGGATCACACCTTGTGGGTCGCACACCCCTCCTGGGAATTGCACTTGACAATCGGATAACCCCAATCCTATCATTGGTTTTGCGGGCGGGTTTCGCGGACGGGTTTTGCGGGCGCTAGGAGGCGGCATTGATCAAACTCGACATTATTAACGAAGTGGTCAATCGTACGGGCATCACCAAGACCAAAGCGGAGATGGCCGTGGAAACTGTCTTCGAAAGCATGAAGCGCGCACTCGAAAAGGGTGAGCGCATTGAGCTTCGTGGATTCGGCATCTTCAACGTGCGGCCGCGCAAGACCGGCATTGGCCGCAACCCGCGCACCGGAGCGGAAGTCGCGATCCCGCCCGGCAAAGCCGTTCGTTTCAAGCCCGGCAAGGAGTTGCAAACTCTCGACTAACGGGCATGTCTTTCAACGGCAACCCCCCGCCGTTCTTGCCTCAGACGACCTCGCGAGAGGTTTTCTCAGGCAGCCTCCTGGAAGCGCTTGCCGCTACACGCGCCCGGCCCCACCGCTACTGGCTGCATCTGTTGCTGCTCTTCGTCACGCTGCTGACCACAACCGTGGTTGGCGCGGGCATGGCGAGGAGTTTCCGGGGCAATCTTCCGGTGAGCTTCGCGCTGGAAATGGCGGGCTACCAGCGGATGTTCGAGGATCCTGGGTACCTGCTTAGCGGCCTGCCGTTTTCGTTGACGCTGCTCGCCATCCTGATGGCTCATGAGATGGGCCATTATCTAGCCGCCCGCTACTACACCGTGGATGCGACGTTGCCGTTTTTCCTGCCGGCGCCGACGCTGATCGGAACGCTGGGGGCGTTCATCCGGCTGCGCTCGGCGATCTTGTCCAAGCGCATTTTATTCGATATCGGTATCGCGGGACCCATCGCGGGTTTCGCAGTGCTCATCGTGCCGCTGGCGGTGGGCGTTTCCCTGTCGAAGCCGGTGGCCGGGATCGCGCTGCGCGGCGACTTCATTTTCGGCACGCCTTTGCTGTTGAGGTTTTTCGAAAGCGTTTGGTTTCCCGGCGTGGCGCCGGCGGATCTTTCTCTGCACCCGATGGTGCGCGCGGCGTGGGCGGGGTTGCTGGCCACTGCGCTGAACCTGCTGCCGATCGGCCAGCTTGACGGCGGGCACATTCTGTACGCCATCGCCGGGGAGCGCGCCAAGTGGCTCTCGCGCCTGTTCGTTGCGATCCTGGCCGCCATGGGGTTCTTTTTCGCTTATAGCTGGCTGCTGTGGGCGGCGCTGTTGGTGCTGTTCGGGTTGCGGCATCCCCCGATCTACGATCCCCACTCCGTCGGCCGGGTTCGCGTGTGGCTGGCGATCCTGGCGTTTGCGATTCTGGTCTTGTCGTTTACTCCCACTCCGGTCCGGACACCGTGACAACGCCGTGAAAATTTCCGCCACCATCATCACCTATAACGAGGAGCGTAATCTGCCGCGCGCCATTGAGAGCCTGCGCTGCGCCGATGAGATCGTCGTGGTGGATAGCGGCTCCACGGACCGCACGGTGGAGTTGGCGCGGAAGCTCGGAGCGCGCGTGGTGGAGACTGTGTGGCGCGGCTACGCCAAGCAGAAGAATTTCGCCGCCGAGCAGGCCTCCCACGATTGGATCTTGTCGCTGGACGCGGACGAATCGTTGAGCGAAGCGCTGGAGGCAGAAATTTGGCGCTTAAAAAAAGCCGGGCCCCAGTTCGATGCGTACACCATGCCGCGACTGGCGCGCTACTTGGGGCGCTGGATTCGCCACTCCGGATGGCATCCCGACCGCAAGGTACGCCTCTATGATCGCCGCAAGGCTGAGTGGGTGGGAGACTACGTGCATGAATCCGTACGCGCGGCCGGGAGCGTGGGACACTTGGAGTCCAACCTGCTTCACTTCACTTGCGATTCGCTGTCGGAGCACATCAAGACCATGGATCGCTACACTACGCTGGCCGCTGAGCAACTGATCGAGGCGCGGCGTCAGGTGAGCTGGGGACGCCTGATCTTTGAGCCTCCGTGGACGTTCTTCAATACCTATTTCCTGAAGTGCGGATTTCTGGATGGCGTCGAGGGTCTGGCGATTGCAAACATGGCGGCGCTGTATAACTTCTTGAAGTACGCGAAAGTGCGGTTCATGGGGCCGGGCAGATGAAAGAGGGGAGCGCCGCGAACGCCGGCCGTCCCACACTGCACGTGGATACGGGGCGTGAAATGCGTGGCGGGCAGTGGCAGGCGCTGTATCTGGTGGAGCGGCTCGGCGGCGCTGTGTTGCTTGCTCCAAGCGATTCGGCGTTGTTGACTGAAGGCCAACGCCGAGGCTTGCAGGTACGGGCGTTGTCGTTTTTCGAACTTCGTTCGGCGGCACGCAAATGCAGCCTGATTCATGCCCACGATGCGCGGGCGCACACCATGGCTTGTTTGGCTTGTGGCGCCCGCACGCCACTGGTGGTTTCACGGCGCGTGGCGTTTCCCGTGAAGCGCGGGTTTTTCTCGCAGTGGAAATATGCGCACGCATCAATGTATCTGGCGGTTTCGAAATTCGTGGCGGCTCGATTGATGGACGTGGGGATCCGCGGCGCGCGGATCCGCGTGGTTCCCGACGGCGTCCCCATTCCGGCGGAGCCCGCGAAGCCCGTGGCCGGCCGTGTGGTGGCCCTCGCGTCCAAACCCGTGGAAATCCCCGGGATTCCGGTCCACTTGACCTCGCGCTTATGGGAAGATTTGTCTACAGCCAGCGTGTTCGTTTATCAAAGCGAGTTAGAAGGCCTTGGCTCTGCCGCGCTGGCGGCGATGGCGGCGGGCGTCCCCGTGGTTGCCGGCGCCGTGGGCGGGCTGCCGGAAGCGGTGGAACATGAGCAGACCGGCCTGCTGGTACGTGACGGCGATTTCGCGGGCGCCGTTCGGCGCTTGCTGGACAACCCCGCGTGGGCCACGGAATTGGGGCGCCGCGGAAGAGAACGAGTACGCGAAGAATTCTCCGTGGAGACGATGGTGGAAAAAACCGAACGTGCGTATCGCGAAGTTCTGAATGGCGAGGCTGTCGAATGATCGAAACCATCCTCGCTCTGCTGGCCGGCCTGTTGATCGGCAGTTTCCTGAATGTTTGTATCTATCGCCTGCCCCGGCTGACCAACCGTTCCGTGGTGCGGCCCCGGTCGCGCTGCTGGCGGTGCCGCGCCCCCATCGCGTGGTATGACAACATTCCGTTGCTGAGCTACGCGCTGCTCGGCGGACGGTGCCGCCAGTGCCGGCGCCGCATCCCGATCCGCTATCCGATCGTGGAGCTGGCGACGGCGGTATTTTTCGCAGTGGTGGTTGCATATCTGGGCGTGACGCTCCCAGCGCTGAAGTTTGGGCTGCTGTGTGCGATCTTCATCGCGCTGACCGCTACGGATTTCGAGCGCCACATCCTGCCGGACGAATTCACTCTCGGCGGACTGGCGGCTGGCCTGATACTCGCCTTCTTCATTCCGAACGAAGGCTACTTAATTTCCATGCTGTTGCCGTACTCGCTGGGCCCGCGCGTACTCTCGTTTTCCGAAGCGCTATTCGGCGCGGCTGTGGCCAGCGGGGCGCTCTGGCTCATTGGGTATTTGTACGGCAAGCTGCGCGGCGTGGACGCTTTGGGTTTCGGCGACGTCAAAATGATCGCGATGGTGGGCGCGTTTCTGGGCCTGCGCGGGGCGCTGGAGACGATGATCCTGGGGTCGCTGGCGGGCTCCATCATCGGCCTGATTTACATCCGGGTGGCACGCAAGGATTGGCGCTCGTTCTACATCCCCTTCGGCAGCTTTTTGGGAATCGCGGGCCTGGTCATTGTGGTGTTCCGCATCCGGCAGTGATGGCCGTCAGACTGCCATGGGGAGAATGCGGCCCGCTCCGGTGGTGTAAGATCCGACGCGAAAGCCACGCCCCCAACCAGGGTGGTAATAATAATAGGTGACAGACTAAGGGAGAGGGCTTAGCGCCGTTCCGTACTGGGGGAGTAGTGGGTGGTCACTTTTTTGCTTTCATCATTAAGAAAACAGAAGGGAAAGAAATTTTGGGAACGTGCTTAACCATGCCAAAACCATGCCAAAACTTGATGGATCATTTTGCCATGACTTGCGCCAGCTAAGGACTTGTTCCATCATTGGGTTGCGCCCCTAGCTCAATGGATAGAGCAGGTCTTTCGCAAAGCCAAGGTACGGGTTCGAGTCCCGTGGGGC
>CAMAUG010000337.1 GCA_945861255.1 Candidatus Sulfopaludibacter sp. SbA3 | reverse complement strand
GAGGCGCCGTCTGGAGCCTGTCCTTGCCGGAGGCAGGCCGCCCTCGCAAACCTGGAGCACCTTCCTGGAAATCACGCCAAGAGCCTGGTGTCGGTAGACTTCTTTACTGTGCCGACGATCCGATTCCAGGTTCTGCACGTGTTTCTACTGTTGACGCATGACCGGCGTCGAGTGGTTCATTTCTAATGTCACCGCGCATCCCACGGCCGATTGCACGGCTCAGCAACTGCGCGAGCAGCGGGCGTACGTAGAGCGAGTGGTCGGCTCCATTGGTCGCGAGTGCGGGTCTGCTAACATGAACCAAACTGCGTAATGCACGACCCACATCGCATTGTGAGTGGCATGACACGTCTTTCGAGGCCGCACAACGGTGTCGGCCCCAAACATGGGAGGTGATCTTGGCGAGAACAATTGCTCCAATCGCTTTGTTGGCGACGGCTTGCATGATAGGCGTTTTCACCGATCAATCCGGCGCTGCGCCAAACGACTCGAACTCCTGGGATCCGAAATCCGCTGCCGGTTATCTCGATCAGCGGGCGGACTGGTGGATGGGTTGGCCGATGGCGGCCCGGGATCACCAGACCTTCTGTATTTCCTGCCACACGGCGCTTCCGTACGCGTTAGCTCGCCCCGCCCTTCGTGCGGATCTGGCGGAGCAGCGGCCCTCCCCTAGCGAACAAAGACTTCTGGCGAACGTAACGAAGCGCGTGCGGTTGTGGCATGAGGTGGAGCCATTTTACACGGATGCACAAAACGGCGCGCCTAAATCGTTGGAGGCGCGAGGAACGGAATCCGTTCTCAACGCTCTGATTCTGGCCAGCTACGACGTGCCCGGAGGTACTCTCAGCAGCGACGCGAGGTTGGCCTTGGACAACATGTGGGCTCTTCAACTGAATACCGAAGAGAGTAAGGGCGCTTTGCCGTGGTTGAATTTTCACAATGAGCCTTGGGAAGCGGACGACTCGCAATATTGGGGCAGTACGCTCGCGGCGATCGCGGTGGGAAGGGCGCCGGACAACTATCGCGCGTCGCCCAAGATTCATGACAACCTGAAGTTGCTCGTCGCATATCTTCAAAAGGGAATGGGTTCGCAAACTCCTTTGAATCGTCTCTCGCTGTTGTGGGCCTCGACGAAGTTGCCAGGGCTTCTCGACCCAGGGCAACAGAAGGCAATTGCCGACGAGGCGCTGCGAATTCAACAACAGGATGGAGGATGGAGCGCGTCTTCTCTTGTGGTGAAAACATGGAAGCGCAAGGACGGAACACCGCTCGAAACGAAGAGCGACGGCTTTGCCACGGGGATAGTGGCATTTATTCTGGCGCAGGCGAAAATACCCGGTAACGATCAGGCTGAGAAACGGGCCCTGGCCTGGTTAGCCAGGAATCAGAATAAGGAAACAGGCTCCTGGCCCGCCTATTCGTTAAACAAGGAACGCGACCTTGCTTCCGATCGCGGGCGTTTCATGAGCGACGCCGCGACCGCGTACTCCGTCCTGGCATTGACCGCCGGCAAGTGATTCGAACTCATGGATGCGGTCTCGCCGCGTCGGTAGCGAGCGAGACACTCCTTGGCATGAAGCAGCTTGGACCGATCCGATTCTAACTTCGAGAGCATATCCGGCCTGCGTCTCCGGGCTCGCCCGGGCCGGAGCTATAATTAGATCGTGACACTCTCAAACCACCGCTTCCAGGCCGCCGTGGCTTTGGCGGCGTTTGTCCTGGTTTTGGCCGCCTGCTCCAGGTCCGGGAGTACCGCCGGTGACACGCCCGCACTGAAGCCTGGCGGCGAACGCAAGGCCGCGCCGGCCTTCGCGCTGAAAGACGTGAACGGCGCCACCGTAACGCTGGCCGATTTCAAAGGCCAGGTTGTCCTCATCAACTTCTGGGCCACCTGGTGCGGCCCGTGCAAAGTGGAAATTCCGTGGTTTATCGAGTTTCAACAAAAATACAAAGACCGTGATTTCTCCGTCCTTGGCATCTCCATGGACGAGGACGGCTGGAAGTCTGTTAAGCCCTATCTCGTGGAACACAAGTTGAACTACCGCGTGGTCATCGGCGGCGAGACGGTCACGGATCTTTATGGTGGTATCGATTCGCTTCCCACCTCGTTCATCGTCGATCGAACCGGCCGCCTTGCCGCCACTCACATCGGCTTGGCGGATAAGAGCGAATATCAGAATGAAATTATTAAACTTCTGGAAGACCCCAAGCCTGCCGCTGGCGTGCGGTCTCCTGTTGGCGTTTTCGCCGCTCTGTTCGGGCCAGCTCAACGTCCTTAACGTCGCTCCTCCGACGAAGGTGACGGTGAAACTGGGTGGCATGGCCGACGGTACGTTGACTTTCCAGCTTCACTCCGGCTATCACGTCAACAGCGACATACCCTCTGATCGGTATCTGATCCCGCTTCGCCTCAGCTGGAGTCCCGGTCCGCTCGAAGCGACGGGCGTTGTGTATCCCAAGCCTGCAGCGGAAAAGTTCGCGTTCTCTGAGAAGCCGCTGTCGATCTTCTCCGGCACTTTCGACGTCCTGACGCACTTCAAAGCTGCCGCCACCGCCATGCCCGGCCTCAACGTGATCACGGGAAAGCTGACCTACCAGGCGTGCAATGACCGCATGTGCCTGGCGCCCAAAACCATCGACGTGACTCTGCCGGTGGAAATCATCAGGTAGCGCGGCCTACGCAGCCGGCTGGGGTCCCCGAAAGGCGGACGGATTAACGGGCTTTCCCGGTTGTCGTGTTCTTTTCCAGAACACTGCTCGCGATGGTAGTCTGAAAGAGTGAATCGTCCGCTGGCTCGTTACACACCTTCGCCGCGTTACTTGTGCATGCTGCTGTTTGCTTTGGCGGGTATGGCCTTCAGCGCGTGGATCGGCATGAACTGGCCGCCCAGCTGGATCGCAGCGGCGTTGTTTGCGGTCTCCGCCGCCGTCTTGGCTGCGGCGGTGTTGCGGCCGCGCATTGAGATTTTCGAAACCCATCTTGCGGTGGGCTCCCGCGCCATCCGGTGGAACGAAATTCGGCGCGTGGACAGGACGTCGTGGAACGCACCGCTGATCCTGCAGCTGACTCTGTCCGATGCTGAAAAGGTGACCATCGTTTATCCCGGAGTGGTGGACGCCGGCCGTTCCTTGCTTGCCGACGTGCAGCGGCGCTCCCGCCAGGCGCACATTGACGGCATTCCGTATCGCGAGTTCTGGACGGAGACCGCGGCGGTCGCCCCGCCGCCGGCTACGAAAAGCGCCAGGAACGCCGCCCATCCTCCTGTCCGCTATCCCATGCTGCGGCCCGAGGACGAGCGGGAAATCGAGCTGATGTTCCAAAAGCTCAAGTCGGCGCGGCGTCTGGAACAGCCGGAGTCCGGAGAGCCGATCGAATCCGCGGGCGCCGATGACTGACACGCGGGATCCATCCTAGGCCGTGAGATCGACAATCCGCACCACGGCGCTCGTTGCTGGCGCGGCAATCGTGACGGCGTTCCTGTTGCGTGTACCCATCCTGACGACGGCGGGTGCTTACCTGGTGAAAGCTGACGGACCTTCGCGGGCCGACGCGGTGCTGGTGCTGGCCGGCGATGGATATGGGCACCGGATACTCACTGGCGCCGAACTGGCGAAACAAGGTTATGCGCCCAAGGTCTACGTGAGCGGGCCGGCGGGAATGTATGGGCGCCATGAATGCGATTTGGCGATTCCGTTCGCAGTGTCAAGGGGCTACCGCGAATCCTACTTCATTCATGCGGAAAACGACGCTCGCTCGACCACGGAAGAAGCTGCGGCCATCAGCTCGCAATTGCGCCGGGACGGCGTGAAGACAGTGCTGTTGGTAACCAGCGACTACCATACCCGCCGCGCGGGCCGCACATTTCGGGCAGCTGCGCCGGATCTTAAATTCATCGCCGTGGCGGCCCCGGACGAGCACTTCCGCGCCGACGGCTGGTGGCGCGTGAGGGAAGCGCGGAAGATCTTTCTATTCGAATGGGAGAAAACCGTGGCCACCTGGCTGGGCCTGTAGCCATAAATCGGCGCGTCGCCCGAAACCGCCCAGCGCTGCCGCCCGGTTACCAAATGGAATCAGGCGATCATCCGTGCCCATCTATCCCCTGGGCGCGCGATATATTGGCAGTAGATGGCTGTGTTGTGGATAATCCTGTTGATGGTGGGCCCAATGCTGTGGGCACAGCAGGGATGTGTGAACGTACCCACCTGGTCGGCGTGCGATCTGGTCTTCGAACTCACCCTGCAGGACGCGATGCCGAACAACGCCGCGCGCGTGACGCTGCATGGCGAGTTTCGTTCTCCCACACACAAGACGTATCTGATCG
>CAMAUG010000336.1 GCA_945861255.1 Candidatus Sulfopaludibacter sp. SbA3 | reverse complement strand
AGCTTGCTCGAAAATCTTTATCACACCCGCCGCATGTTCGGAGGCGGCCTCAGCCACGTGTGGCCCTTCGCCGCCATCGCACAGCACTATTTCGATGGTTTTGAGCAACGTCACGCGCGCGCCGTGGCCAGTTCCGAACGCGTCATCGCCGCGCTCCAAGCGGACAGCCGCTTCGAAATCCGACGCGTGCCGAATGGAACCAACATCTTCTTCCTGCGCGCCAAGGGCGTGGCCGCGGCGGCCTATCGCCAACGCATCGGCAGCGCCGGAATTCAGTTGGCCGAGGCCCGCCCGGACGATTCGTTCGCGGTGTTGGTGAACGAAACCTGGAACCGGTCCTCCACGGAAGAAATCCTCAGCGGCTTCCGAAAGGCTCTTGCCTAGGCCTGTGTCCGCGGAAACGCTCATGCGCATTGGAGTCGACGCCGGCGGCACCTTCACTGACTTCGTCGCGCTGCATGACGATGGGCGCATCGAAACGTTCAAACTGCGTTCCAACCCGCGTAATCCGGCCGCGGTGATCCTCGCCGGTCTCGCCCGCCTGGGCCGTCCCGCGGACGTGGTGCACGGCTCCACCGTCGCCACGAATGCGCTTCTGGAACGCAAGGGCGCTCGCACCGCTTTCGTTACCACCGCGGGGTTCGAAGATCTACTGGAGATTGGACGCCAGAACCGCGCCGAACTGTACAATCTGACGCCCGCGCCGCGCCGTCCGCTGGCCGCGCGCGAACTGTGCTTCGGGGTCAAGGAACGCGCCTGGTTCGATGGAACCATCGCACAACGCCCCTCGGCGGCCGAACTGAAGCGCCTCGTGGCGAAACTCAAGCGAAGCGGCGCTGACTCCGTGGCGATTTGCTTCCTGCACTCCTATCAAAACGCCGCTAATGAGCGGTTAGTGGCCACGGCTCTCCGCAGCCAATTCAATGCCGCGGCCCTGCGCGGCAAAGGAAGCCCTGGCAGACGCGGCCGCAATCGGCTCTACGTCTGCGCCTCCCACGAAATCAGCCCGGAATTCCGCGAGTATGAGCGCGGCTGCACTACCTTCGTCAGCGCCTACGTCGGTCCGCTGATGCAAACGTACCTGGAAGAACTGGCCCGAGCAGGCCGGTACCGCGTCTCCATCATGCAGTCTAACGGCGGCTTCCTTTCGGCGAAGGAAGCGGCGAAGCATGCGGTGCGCACAGTGCTTTCCGGACCGGCCGGCGGCGTAGTGGGCGCGCTGGCCACCGCGCGCGCCGGCGGTTATACGCGCGTGCTTGGGTTTGACATGGGCGGCACGTCCACCGACGTCAGCCTGTGCGACGGCGCACCGCGCGAAACCACCGAAGCCATGGTCGGCGGATTCCCCATCCGTTTGCCGATGTTAGACATTCACACCGTGGGCGCGGGCGGCGGATCCATCGCTCGCGTGGACTCCGGAGGCCTGCTGCGCGTGGGACCGGAGAGCGCTGGCGCCGACCCGGGCCCGGCGTGTTACGGCGCCGGATGGGAGGCGACCGTTACCGATGCGCACGCCGTGCTGGGCAGAATCGGCGCCGCCCAGTTGTTAGGCGGAGCCATGAACATCGATGTCGCGCGCGCCGAAGCCGCCGTCGACCGCATCGCCCGCAAACTGAAACTCGGCTGCACCGCCGCGGCCACCGGCATCGTCCGCGTGGCCAACGCGAATATGGAACGGGCCATCCGGGCGGTGTCGGTGGAACGCGGCCACGACCCGCGCGAATTCGCGTTGGTTGCCTTCGGCGGCGGCGGCGGATTGCATGCTTGTGAAATCGCCGCCGACCTCGGCATCCGCACCGTGATCGTGCCGGAGCACGCGGGTGTGCTCTCCGCGCTGGGCATGCTGATGTCGGACGCCGTGCGCGACTATGCGGCGGGCGCGCTGGGGCGTATGGATATGGAGAAGCGTTTCGCGTCTCTGGAACGCGAGGCCCGCCGCGAAGCACCTGGAGCCGCGCTCGAGCGTACCGCCGACCTGCGCTACCAGGGCCAGAGCTACGAAATCAATATCCCGTGGAATCCGCGCGACCCCGCCGCGCCGTTTCACCTGGAGCACCAGCGCATTTATGGCTACGCCACGCCGGAACGCGCCGTGGAAGTGGTCACGCTCAGAGTGCGCGCCCGCCATTCGCTGCCGAAGCCGCGGCTCCATCGAAGCGAAGTTATCAAGGGCCAAACGGAGACACGCCGCGTGTGGCTAAGCGGAGCGCGGAAAACTATTCCGGCGCCACTGCGCGGACAGCTTAGGCCCAGTCGAACCCCCGGCCCGGCGCTGGTGCGCGACTACGGCTCCACGACGCTGGTGATGCCCGGCTGGACCTATCGCGCGGACGCCGCGGGCAACCTGCTTCTGGAACAATAGTGACGCAGGAGGGCGAACGCGGCTGCCGGGTCACCCGCATCCGGTGGGGCCGCGGGTCACTGGATCTAAGGCCCGGTTTTCGTGACGGTCCAACTGATCTCCGTGGCGTCCCAGGAGTAAGTCCCATCGCGAGCGACCGCAAAATAGATGTACTGCCCCGCGGTAAGTTGGCCGAGAGCGTAGGTGTTGGCGTCGGTAACCCACGCCCGGTTACTGGTAGCTTGAAGGTTCGCGATCTGGACGCTCTGAGGATTGAACACGCGATACCGGACCGTCTGGTTCGGATTGCCATCAACGCGCCTCACCGCCAGATTGCGTACGTCATACGTTCCGTTTTCCTGAACCTTGTATGCCGCTACAACCAAATGATAGTTGTTGGGCGGGTGGAGTTGCAGGTCGAACACAGCGCCGGGCGCCGGCGCATTCGTCTCTCCGGCGTCCAACCCTCTGCCCACCGTGCTCTTGCCGCCATAGGGATACGTGTTCCCGCCCGCCGGCGACCAATAGCTCTGAACCCGATTGAACACCCCTGGATGAGCGCCGGATGTGAAGGTCGCAAGCAGATTTCCCTTGATGACTCCACCATTGTTGGTCGATTCATAAAGCTCTACCGTCGCTGCTTTTTGCCCGGACGCATCCGTCACGGTCGCCTGTGGCGATCCCGCCTGCGTCACCACATCATACTAATTCCACGTTGTCGATTGTCCGGCGGCCATAATCGTCAGACTCCCCGATGCGGTGTGCGTGAGTGTTCCGCTGGTGGCCGTGATGGTGAGCGGATAGATCCCTGGAGCAGCGCCGCTCCCTGTTGTGATCGTCAGCGTGGAACTCCCCCCGCCGGCCAATGTCGCCGGACTGAAGCCATCCATAGCGCCGGCCGGCAAGCCGGTGACGCTGAATCCGATAGTTCCAGCGAACCCGTTCTGCGCGGTGGCCGTCACGGTGAAACTGGTGACGGCACCGGCGATTACCGTTTGCGTCCCCGGCGTCGCCGAAAGAGTGAAGTCGGGCGGCGGGGTGATGGTCAACGTGACACCGGCCGTGTGGTTGATCGAATTGCCGGATGCGTTGATCGTCAATGAATAAGTCCCGGGCGCCGCGCCATTGGTGGCGATGTTCAACATTGTGGTCCCGCTGTCTGTAACGGTGGCGGGACTAAAATCGCCTACCGCACCCGCCGGCAACCCGGTGACACTGAAACCGATCGATCCCGTAAACCCATTCTGCGCCGTCGCCGTCGCCGTGAAACTCGTGCTTCCTCCCGCCGCCACCGATTGCGTCCCCGGCGTTGCTGTAAGGGTGAAGTCCGGCGGTCCTACGATCGTCAACGTGACGCTCGCCGTGTGGTTGATCGAATTGCCGGTTGCACTGATGGTCA
This sequence comes from Candidatus Sulfopaludibacter sp. SbA3, assembly GCA_945861255.1. Lineage (GTDB taxonomy): Bacteria > Acidobacteriota > Terriglobia > Bryobacterales > Bryobacteraceae > Palsa-187. The sequence goes on along the minus strand of CAMAUG010000336.1, from coordinate 602 downwards.
ATGGATAGGTACCGGGTGCCGCACCATTCGTGGCGATGTTCAAAATTGTGGTCCCGCCGTCTGTGACCGTGGCGGGGGTGAAGTCGCCCGCCGCGCCAGCTGGGAGGCCGGTCACGCTAAAACCAATCGCTCCCGTGAAACCACTCTGGGCCGTGGCGGCCGCGCTGAAACTCGTGCTCCCTCCTGCCGCCACCGATTGCGTCCCAGGCGTGGCTGTAAGAGTGAAGTCTCCCGTGATCGTCAGCGTTACGCTTGCCGTGTGGCTGATGGAACTGCCGGTTGCGCTGATGGTCAAGGTATAAGTCCCGATCGCCGCGCCATTCGTGGCGATATTCAGCGTCACGGCCCCACCGTTTGTAACCGTGGCGGGGCTAAAATCGCCGACTGCTCCCGCCGGCAAGCCGCTTACGGAAAAACCGATCACTCCCGTGAATCCATTCTGCGCCGCCGCTGTCGCTGTGAAACTCGTGCCTCCTCCCGCCACCACCGATTGCGTCCCCGGTGTGGCTGTGAGAGTGAAGTCCGGCGCTGGGGTGATCGTCAACGTGACGCTCGCCACGTGGCTGATGGAATTGCCGGTTGCGCTGATGGTCAGTGGATAC
>CAMAUG010000335.1 GCA_945861255.1 Candidatus Sulfopaludibacter sp. SbA3 | reverse complement strand
CGCGCGGCCAGTTCCAACGACAGGCGCGTCAAATCCGACGGCCCGGCGTTTTGCAGCGTCTGGGACACTTCCATCACTTCGAGCGCATTGCCCACCGCGTACCCGAGCGGCTGGTTCATGTCCGTGATGAGCGCCGTCACACGCTTGTTCATGCGCCGCCCGATACCGGCCATCATCTGCGCCAGCCGGCGCGCATCCACTTGGCGATTCATGAACGCCCCGGCGCCTACTTTCACGTCGAGCACCAGTGCGTCCAGGCCGACAGCCAGCTTCTTCGACATGATGGACGAAGCGATCAGCGGAATGGATTCCACCGTCGCGCTGGCATCCCGAAGCGCATAGAATTTGCCATCCGCAGGTGCGACCTCGGGAGTCTGCCCGATGAAGGCCAGTTGATGCGCCGCCAGCAGCGTGCGAAATTCATCAATCGTAAGGTTGGTGCGGAGCCCCGGGATCGACTCCAGTTTGTCCAATGTTCCACCGGTGTGTCCCAACGCGCGCCCGGAGATCATGGGCACCACGACGCCCGCCGCAGCCGCCAGCGGGGCCGCAATCAAGCTGGTTTTGTCACCGACGCCGCCCGTGGAATGCTTGTCTACCTTGACTCCAGGGACCGACGAAAGGTCAACCGTTTCACCGGAGGCGATCATTCTGGCCGTTAAGACATCCACTTCGCGATCCGTCATCCCGGAAAAGAAAACGGCCATCAAAAATGCGGAGGCTTGGTAGTCCGGTATAGTACCGTCGGTATAACCATCGACGACAAAAGCGATTTCTTCCGCCGACAGTTCTTCGCCGTCGCGCTTGCGGTGGATGAGGTCGACTGTACGCATGAATCCTTTGAGCGTACCACCTTATTTGCTTGTAAGTAAAGGACCTGTTGGGGTTTTTGGGGCCAGAGTGACGAAACAATTACACGGCCGCAGCGGCGTTCTGGTTTTACCTGGCGTCTCTACCTGGCGTCGAGGCTTAGCATCGCAGCCGTGGAACACTCGCTCGCGACGGTCAAGTAGTTCTGGACCGATTTCGTTCCGATCACATAAGGATGCGGTGCGCCCGGACGGCGCCGCGCGAGTGCTGGAATCTTCTCCTTGGTTCCATCGAACACCGTATGGTTGGAGAGGATCACGTCGGCTCCGGCTTGCGTGACGATGCCACGGAAGCGTTCGGCGGAGCTGTTGTAGATCTTGAAGGCATCCGCGGACCGCGCGAAGTTAAACGCCGTCCCACCCCAGGCCGCGGCCAGATGCGGCCGGCCTCCATCTTTCACGGGAATCAGCGTCGATACCGTTCCAGCGGTGTGGCCGGGCGTCAGATAGAACGTGAGCGTGGTATCGCCCAGTGTCAGCTTCATACCATCGGTAATCACCATGTCGCGTTTCGGCTTGGCCGGATCGCGCGTGTTACGGTCCAGCATGTCCCAGTCCGCGGCCGACATCAGCACGCGCGCGTCGAAGCGTTCCTGCAAAAATCGCGCACCGCCGGAATGATCATAATGGCCGTGGCTGACCACCGCGTACTTGATGTTCTTAGGATCCAATCCTAATTTCCGGAGCCCGCCGGCGACTTCGTCCTCAACGGAGTAGTCAAAAATGGTGTCAATGACGATGATTCCTTCCGAGGTCACCACGGCCCAGGCGGAAAACTCCTTTTCGCCGACGTAATAGAGATTGTCGAAGACCTTGGCCGGTTCAACGTGCCACGCTGAGGGTGGCGGCGGAGCGGGACGCGCTCCGGGAGCAGCGGCGGGAGCCGGGGGAGGCCGCAAGGCATCCGCCGAGCAGATGCGATCGAACAATCCGGGGTGCTCCTTGGCGCCGGCGGCCCGCGCCGCGGCGACGTGGGATTGCACGGTGCCGCCGGGAGTCTGAGCCGGCAGAGCGGGCGTTACGATCACGGTCAGCCCCAGCGCCAACGTCAGCGATTTCAGATTCTTTGTCATTGCCGTAGTCATGGTGATGACGACCTCCACAGCGGATTGCACGCCATGATAGCACCAGATTGATAGCTAGGTGGTGCGCTCCTCACGCTCCTGATTTAGCGTGCACATGTGCGGCAGCTTCGCCACGCAACAGCGCCAGGATTTGTTGGCCGAAGCGTTCGGCCTTGCGCTCACCGATTCCGGGAACCTCCAGCAGTTCCGCCGGCGTCCTGGGGGCGCGGCGGCACAGAGCATCGAGTGTGGAATCATGCAGGATGACGAAAGCCGGCACCTGATGTTCCGCCGCGGTCTCCCGGCGCCATTGCCGCAGCCGTTCGCGCACGACAGACTCGACGGGCGCCTCCGGACGGGCCTGCGCCGTTCCGCCGCTCGCCACCGCGGCAACAGCGATTTTGCTTTTACGCGTCGTGGCCCTGGCGGAGCGCCGCAGATGCAGCCATTCCAACTCAGTGCCGCACACGTCACAAGCATCGCAGCGTTCCCATTTCGGTGTCTCGCCAAAATGCAAACAGATTTGGCGATGCCGGCAGCGGGGATCCTCGACGAACTTGCGGATGATGTGGTACCGCCGCCAGGCGCGCTCCCGTTCGGCTGGGTCCTGGACCTGCTCGATGAAATAGGTCAGCAGTCCGATGTCGCGTTTTTGCCATAACATCACGCAATCGGCGGGCTCTCCATCGCGGCCCGCGCGGCCCGCCTCCTGGTAGTATTGCTCCACCGATTTCGGCAGCGATAAGTGAATGACGGCGCGCACGTCCGGTTTATTGATGCCCAGGCCGAAGGCGATGGTGCCCACCAGGACGCGCTTTTCGCCGGCCATCCATTGCTCCTGATTTTGCTGCCGCAGTGCGGGGCTCATCTGGCCGTGATAGGGAACCGCGGCGTGGCCTTGGCTGCTCAGCCAAGCCGCGGTGGCTTCCACGGCCTTGATGGTGGGTGCGTAGACGATGACGTTGCCCTCATCGTAATATTCGAGCGCGGCCGTGAGCAGGCGCTCCTGCTCGTCCGCCTTCGTTTCCCGAAGGATGTAGCGGAGATTCGGCCGGCGAAAGCTCATGACGAACTTGGCGGGGTTGCGCAGGTTGAGCTGCGCGAGAATATCGTGGCGCACCTGCCTGGTGGCGCTGGCCGTAAAGGCGGCGATAGGGGCGTCCGGGAAACGCTCCCGTAGGGTCCGGAGCTGGCGGTATTCGGGGCGGAACTCGTGTCCCCATTCTGAAATGCAATGGGCTTCGTCGATCGCGAAGAAGCCGAGCGGCAACCGGCCCAGCCATTCCAGCATGTCTTCGCGGACGATGCGCTCCGGCGAGAGGTAGAGCAACCGCAGTTCACCATGCTCGGCGCGGCGGCGCGCTTCCCGCAGTGCCGCCCCATCCTGGGTGCTGTTGAGGAACGCCGCTTCAATCCCCATTTCGCGCAGCGCGGCGGCTTGATCCTGCATCAGCGCAATCAGCGGGCTGACCACCACGCAAGTGCGCCCCAGCGCGGCGGCGGGTAGTTGATAGCACAACGACTTGCCTCCGCCGGTGGGCATCACAACGGCGGTGTCGCGCCCATCGAGGATGGCTCGGACGATGTCTTCCTGCTTGGGACGGAATTCACTGTACCCCCAGTGCTTCCGAAGCAGGCCGTGAAGATCGGGGATTTGCAAGGGTGAAGGGACGTGAAGCCCGTGTCTCCATTGTACGCGGGAAGCGTCCGTGGGCGATTCCAGGATGCCATTTGTCGCCGAAGTCTTGCCTGCCCTAATTCAAAGGGCCTATCTGAAGGGGGTGCTGCCTGGCTCTGGTGGAGGCCCGATTCCGCCGGACGAAGGCTCGGGTAACGGCAGCGCCGCGGACGCAACCGTTGAGACAAAGACGTGCTCGTCGACGGCGCGCATTCGAATCGCGGAGGCCTGCGTAGACCCGCCAAGTTGCTGGAGCAAAGCCACGGTTGACGCAGTAGACTTCCGATTTTCTTCCTGCATGATTGCCTGCGGTTTCTCGTAGGCCTGGTGGATGATGTCGAGGACGGTGCGCATTTCCGCGTCGCTTAATGGGTCTCTAGTTTTTAGTACCTCCAGAATGTAGCGCGCCGCCCGGTCGCCCATTCTATGCAACTGGATGCTGCCGTTTTTCAGAGGGCTGGGGAATTCCATCAGATGCTTGACCACCTCCAAGCCGTACTCCTCTGGTGTCAAGATCCGCTTACTCAGCGGCGGACCATACGGCTTGGCAGGCCTGATGTCCTGGCAGTATGCGGCGACCGACGTTAACGTCAAATCAGTAGTGTCCGGCTAACCGTAACTGGATGGGCGGCAAGCCATAGCAGCACAGGCTGTTAAGTCGTGTTTTGGGATTTTTCGATTTGAAAGTTCCGGATCGATTTCAGCCCTTGTTCGATGCCCCGGATTTCCCAAGAGATCCTGG
>CAMAUG010000334.1 GCA_945861255.1 Candidatus Sulfopaludibacter sp. SbA3 | reverse complement strand
CGGAATGGAGGCAGGTTCCTTTCACGCGCTGCGCCCGTGGGATTCGCGAAGCGGCGGCAGCTTTGCGGCGCGGGCCCGCTATTTCTTCAACGCCGCCTGCCAGTTGGTGACCACGGTAAGGGGCGGTGCGGCGGCGCCTTCGGCTCCCGGGGTCAAATTGAGCAGGAAGCGCTGGCCATCGCGGGTTGCGGCGTATGGCGCGCCTAAGCGGAAGCGGGCGCCGGCCCCGGCCATGCCGGCAACTGCGAACAACTCGCGCGGCGCACCGATGCGCGTGCCTGGCGTGAGGGGCATGGATTGAGCCTAGTGTATCGCAGGCGTCGCGGCGGCCGCCCCATGCCACCACCCCAATGTGGTATGCTCTGCCCTGAAAGGGCCCGGCGCGGCCGTGTCACGAAAAAGGAGTTCTTTACCATGCAACCGAAACCCGCTATGGAACGGATGAAGGCCAGCGATTTTCCGCAGGAATTGTTAAACCTGTTCGACCTGTATGTGCACGGCGATATCGACCGCCGCGCGTTTCTGGACGGCGCCAAGAAGTTCGCCGTGGGCGGCATGACCGCGACCATGATCTGGGAAGCCTTGCGGCCCAACTACGCCTGGGCGCAGCAGGTTCCAAAAGACGACAGCCGGATCAAGACCGAATACGTCACCGTGCCCTCGCCGCAAGGCAATGGCAGCATCAAGGGATACCTGACGCGCCCCGCCAACGCCACCGGCAGGTTGCCCGGAGTGGTCGTGGTTCACGAAAATCGCGGCCTGAACCCATATACTGAAGACGTCGCGCGCCGTTTCGCCACCAACAACTTCATGGCGTTCGCGCCCGATGGGTTGACCAGCGTCGGCGGCTATCCAGGCAACGAAGAGCAGGCCGTGAAATTATTCGGTACGGTGGACCGCGCCAAGATGGGCGAGGATCTGTTGGCTTCGGCAACCTGGCTGAAGGGACGCTCGGACTGCACGGGTAAGATCGGCGCCGTCGGCTTCTGCTTCGGCGGAGGCGTGGTCAACAACCTGGCCGTGCGGCTGGGCGCGGACCTGGCGGCGGGCGCTCCGTTCTACGGCGCACAGCCCTCGGCGGCCGATACCGCCAAGATCAAGGCCCCGCTGGCGATTCACTACGCGGGCAACGACGAACGCATCAACGCCGGATGGGCGGCCTGGGAAGACGCGTTGAAGACCTACAAGGCCAACTACACAATGTACATGTACGCGGGCACGCAGCACGGCTTCCACAACGACACTACTCCGCGCTACGACGAAACCGCGGCAAAGCTCGCCTGGCAGCGGACGCTCGATTTGTTCAACAAGTACGTGCGCGCTTAAGCGCCAACACGCGGGCCCACCTGCGGAGCGGTGGCCGGTACGGGCCGCCGCTCTCCAACCGAAGATCCCGGCGGGCGCTCCGCCGCCTTTTCCAAGCTGCTCACGGCGGCGGCAGCAAGCGACGTCGTGGCAAGCGCCAGCGGCAGGACAATCAAGCCCACAAAGGCGCTCCACTCCAAATCGCCGGACCGCCGGGGATTCAGCAGGACCCCTAGGCCCGCGAGCGTTGCCACGGTGAGCAGCAAGACGAGGACGCTCGCGGCGCTGAACGCGAAGGGGCGGCCGGCTCGCGGCAGGAACCCCGTCAGGACCCCGGCGGCGCCAATGGCGATGGAGGCCCCAAACATGAGTGACACAAACGGTCCCGATTGCCACGCGGCAGGCAGGCTGCCAAGCTCACCCTTCCCCAGCGCGGCGCTGCACATGTATCCCGACAGTCCCGTCAGCAGGAACAAGATGGAAGAGAGCGCCTTCACTGGGTTGGTCTCAAACGCCGATTGGTTTCAAGCGCCCGCGGCGAGCTACTTCACGCTAACATAACCGGCCGGCGTGGACGCCCAGTTGTGACACACCGGCCTTGGCGCGGGATCGCCCGTGCAATGGGTATCGAAGCATTGTTTACGCGAGCCTCTGGTGGAGTGCGATGAGTTGCTCAACGCTCAACTGTTCCGCGCGGAGGCGGGCTTCTGGAAGAGCCTCCACTCGCTCCGCCCCATAGGTCGGCAAGAGATTGTTTCGCAGAGTCTTGCGCTTCTGCTTGAAACACGTTCGAGCGAATTTCAGGAACCCCGGCAAGTCCGGGATCCCGGCTCCGCGCGCGGTAAGGCGCACCACGGCGCTCTCCACTTTCGGAGGCGGATGAAAAGCCTCGCGCGGCACGGGAAACAGCAGTTCGGCGCGGGATTGGGCCTGCACCATGACGCTGAGGTAGCCGAAATCGCGCGTCCCTGGTACTGCCGTGATGCGGTGGGCTACTTCCGATTGCACCAGGAAAACGGCGCTCTGCCATGCGCCGGCCAGAGCGAAGACGCGCTCTAGAATGGGGGAGGTGATGTAGTAGGGCAAGTTGCCCACGATCACCGGCCGTTCCGCGAGCCGCGCCAGGTCCGTGGTGAGCACATCGCCTTCGATGACCTCAAGCCGCCCCGCCGCGATGGGTTCCTGGAATTGCCGGCGCAGGTAATGGACCAGCACCGTATCCACTTCGATGGCGATCACGCGATCCGCGCATTCCAGCAGCGAGGCGGTAAGGGCGCCTTTGCCGGAGCCGATTTCAATGGCCACCGGCGCATGCTCCCCGCACGCGGAGCGCGCTATGCGGTCCAGGATGGATTTGCGGGCGAGGAAGTGCTGCCCCAGACGGCGGCCCAGGTTAGCCCCTCACGTCGATGTGGCTGGAGCTGAACCACAACCGCAGCGTTGACTGCATGGGCTGGCCGAAAGAGGTGGCCGGAGTGAATTCGGTGAACAGCAGGACGTTTTCCAACCGCCGCCGCATCTGCATATTGGTAAGCACCACGCCGCCAGAGACGATGACGTAATCGATCATGCGGCCCTGCCCGTCGACGCGCACATCCACCACCAGATCGCCGTCGCTGTTCACGAACGGAGCCATTACTTTGAGCGCCACCTTCGTGGTGAGCTCCGTGGGAATATCATACGCGCCGGGTACCCGCAGCGGATAAGCCGGCACCACGAACATGGTGAACAGGACCACGGCCGACGACAACCCACCCGCCATGGGCAGTACGAACGAGCGGATGACGTGTTCGCTCAATACCTGGACCCGGTCACGCCACGCTCGGAACACCGTTTGGAGGACCGTCTGGAAAATCGAACCCGGATTCCGGCGCGCCAGCCTGCGCTGCCGTTCCCGGCCGGCGATGACGCGCAGTGAAGTTCGCAATTCCGCCGAGGGCACGCGAGTGGGCAGGCGGCGAAGCCAGCGCGATAGTTGGGCCGCTTCGTGTTTCATCCCGTGATCAGCTCCTTTCCCCGCCATGCGGCGGCGGGCGCGGCTGAACTACGCGAGCTCTTTTCGAAGCGTTCGCGCAACGCTTCCCGGCCGCGCAGTATTCTGGACTTCACGGTGCCAAGGGAAATTTCGAGTACGTCGGCTATTTCGTCGTAGCTCATATCTTCAATTTCTCGCAACACCAATACCGTACGGAAGCTCGGATTCACCTGGGCGAGCGCGGCCTCCAGCAATGCCTGTGCTTCATGCTGCAGAGTTTCCTCCAGCGGAGAGAGGCCCGGATCGCTCATCAGATCGATGGCGCCGCGGGCATCGCCCGGTTCCGGATCCAGGCAAACCTCCCGGTGTTTGTGCCTTCCCAGCCAACGGCGCTGATTGCGCGCTTCATTGACGGCAATGCGGTAAATCCAAGTTTTCAATGAACTATCGCCGCGGAACGATCCAACATTGCGGAAGACCTTCAAGAATACTTCCTGCACCGCGTCGGCGGCGTCGACGCGGTTGTCGGTCAACCGGCTGACCAGGTTATAGACCGGTTTTTCGAAAAGCGTGAGCAGCGTTTCGTATGCGGACTCCTCACCGGCGCATAGGCGCTCGACCAAGGCATGATCGCCGACATCCCCTTCCGAGCGGGCCGCGAAGCCTCCGGAACCGAACTGGAAGCCAATAGTTGTGTCTGCCACACCAACTCCGCCAACCATCCAGTGTACTGCTCCTACAGGAAAATAGACACCGCCGGAGCGAAAGTGGTTCCCGAAATAGCCCGATCCTTGCGAAACACCCCCGCCGGAGTCCGCCGGCGGGGGGGGCGGCCCACGCGGCGCCACCACAAGGGCGGCACACGTAAGCAGCGGCATTCCGCCGCCGGGCGGTCCATCCAGTGCTGGCGCACGCCGCCCGCACATGGTGGTCCACGGCGGACCGGCATCCCGCCGCCGGCGCGTGGGATCGCCGCCGTGCGTTCAAGCCACCCTTAACGAGCCGCTGGACCGCTGCAGACAGGGCGGCTGCGGCTCCTGGAATTGAGACGCCAGTGATTCAGCGCTTTTGTTACAATGAATTAAGGA
>CAMAUG010000333.1 GCA_945861255.1 Candidatus Sulfopaludibacter sp. SbA3 | reverse complement strand
TTGGAAATCGCTGCGCGATTCCCACATTTCCACCGCGCCGACGACGGCTTCCTCCCTCTCTCCATCCCCCGAAAACCTCAGAAAGGAGCCCCGCAACGTCCCCGCCTGACCTTTACCCCTTCAGGCCCGTTCTTGGATTAGAAAATGCTGTCGCACTCTTATCTAATACAAGACCGGCCTGAAGGGGAGCCTGTTTCTAACACAAGACGGGCCTGAAGGAGGAGGCGGGATGCTGACCCATGGTTTCCGTTTCCGTCAGGAACGGTACTCTTATCGAACCGACCGGTCGATAATCGCCCAGCACGAGTTTGAGAGGTGTCGGACCAGCGGCGTTCACCACCGCACCGGAAAGCCGTCGGCGCGGGTGGCCTACGAAACGTAGTAGGCCGACGACCCCTCGCGCATCGTCTCCAGCCGCTTGATGCGCTCTTCGGTGGAGGGGTGCGTGGAGAACAGCTTGAATAAGCCGCCCCCGCTGAACGGATTCAGGATGAACATGTGCGCGGTGGCCGGGGAGGCCGTGTCAAACGGCATCCTCTGCACCCCCACTTCCAGCTTGCGCAGAGCGCTGATCAGTCCGTCGGGCCGGCCTGTGTACTTGGCGGCGGCGGCATCGGCGCCATACTCGCGCGTGCGCGAAATCGCCATCTGGATCAGCATGGCCGCGATGGGCGCCAGAATCATCATCAACATTCCGGACCATGCGCTCCCACGCTCGTCGTCGTCGTTGCCGCGAGGCCCGAACCACATCGCCCAACGCGCCAAAGATGTGATGGCCGCCGCCAGCGTCGCCGCAATCGAGCTGATCAGAATGTCGCGGTGCAGCACGTGCCCCAGTTCGTGCGCCAACACGCCTTCCAGTTCCCGGTCGTTCATGATGCGCAAGATGCCCTGCGTACACGCCACCGAGGCGTGGCTCGGATCGCGCCCCGTCGCAAAAGCATTGGGCGATTCCTCGGGAATGATCCACAGCTTGGGCATCGGTAGGTCCATCTTCTGGCACAGCTTTTGCACCATGGGTCCCAACCGGGCGTAAATTTCCGGTGTTTCTTCCGCCGAAACCCTCTGCGCGCGGTACATCATCAGCGCGATCTTGTCGGAGAAGAAATAGCTGACGAAATTCATCGCGAACGCCAGCATCAGGCCGTATTGCAGGCCCTGGGCTCCGCCGATGGCCTGGCCGCCCACCAGCATCACACCGCTCAGCAAACCAAGCAGCAGCACCGTCTTCAGGGAGTTCATAGTCTTATTGTCGCTCTTCTCAATAGACGCAACGGGGCGGCTTTGGGTTCACCGCCCCGCTCTTACCGCACTAGTCTCGCCAGATCTCCTCGGCAGGGTGGGGGCAACTGGTTGGGAAGGCCTGGAACATGTAGCCCGGAATATCGATCAGTTTGCGGTCTGCACTCAACGCTGAGCCGCGCGTTTCAGCAGGGTGTGAGACGGGGCTATTACAATGTAGGGCAACGGACCCAGTTCCAAGCCGCGATTCCACCAAATGGGTTCACGACGCGTCGCATCTCACGCAGAATCAGCCGGTCATCCGAGCCGGACTCAAGTTGAGAGAGACTTATCATCATCCCCCTCTCGCCTTCGACCTTGCCGGTTGTCGCCCCGTTTCCGGCAAAACTTGTCAGAATCAAAGAGTAGAGGTACCAAGTGGCCCAAACGCAACGTTCCCATAGCCAGCCCCAGGCATCCACCGAGCTCGTGATCATCACGGGTCTAAGCGGCTCCGGGAAAGGTACAGTGCTCAAGGCGCTGGAGGACCTCGGCTACTATTCGGTGGATAATCTGCCGATCGAGCTGATCACCACGTTCGCCGAACTCACCAAAGACGCGCCGAACATCCGCCGCGCCGCCCTGGTGGTGGATATTCGCGAAGGCGCAGCGCTCGAGCGCTTCCCGGCGCTCTTCAAGAAGCTCAAGCGGCAGGTGCCCACGCGCCTGATTTTCCTTGAAGCTGACGATGCGTCTCTGGTTCGCCGGTTCAGTGAGACGCGGCGCCCCCATCCGCTGGGCGCCGAACGAAGCGTGGCGGCCAGCGTGCGTGCCGAACGCGACCGTCTGGCGGCCATTCGCGCGCTTGCCGATCCCATCATCAATACCAGCAAGTTCAATGTCCACGAATTGCGCGAGACCATTCACCGGACTTTCGGCGCGCAACGCGGCGCGCCGGAAATCCTGGTGCACGTGACCAGTTTCGGCTACCGCCACGGGGTTCCGGCCGATAGCGACCTGGTGTTCGACGTGCGGTTCCTCCCGAACCCCAACTACATTCCTGCCTTCAAGAACTACAGCGGAAAGCATCCCAGCGTGGCGCGCTATATCCGCAGCTTCCCGCAGACTCAGGAATTCATCAAGCGGATTTCGGACTTGCTGATCTACCTGATGCCGCATTACATCGCCGAAGGGAAGAGCTACCTGACGATTTCTTTTGGCTGCACTGGCGGCCACCACCGCAGCGTGCTCATCGCCAGCGAGATTCGCAAGCATCTGGCCTCCGCGGGATACCGCGCCAAGGAAAGCCATCGCGACGTCAAGAAGACGTGACCGCCCGGCCCGGCAGCGCCGCTACCCACTCGCGACCATAAGGGAGCGGTGGCGCCCTACAGCCCCTCCGGCAACGCTTCACGCTCCGGGTGCCCCATCTCCGCCATCGCGAACAGATTCCGCTGGATGGTGAGACAGATCTCCTCCAGCGGCAGATCGTTGGCATCGTTGCCGAACGGGCCTTCGATTTCCACTCCGATCTCCTCGACGCCGAAATATGTGTAAGCCACCAGGAAGACGCTCAGCACGGTCCACCAGCCAAACGTGCCCACCAGCGCGAAAGGCAGCGTGAAACAGTAGATCACCAGCGCCCGCCGTAGATGGACCACGTAAGCGAACGGAAGCGGTGTCTTGCGAATGCGCTCGCATCCCCCCAGGTATCCGACAAGCTGTTGTACGTTTTGATCCAGCGAAGTGTAGATGATGTCGCTGACCAGGCGTAGTTCCAAAGCTTGCCGCAGGTACGCGCTCATGCGCTGAGCGGCATACAGCGCCGCATGGTGCGCGCCATGCAATTCCGCGCGGTCCTGGGGAGACAGCTCATTGGCAATCGCCCCGAAATTTTGCTCGCCTCGCAGCGCGCTCATGACCGTCCAGGGGAACAAGGCCGTCCAGCGGGTGAGCTGCTGCAGCAGCCGCGGGTCTTCGCGCAAATTAACGCTGCCGGCGCGGATCAGGTTGCGCGTTTCATTCACAATGCCGCCCCACAACCGGCGGCCTTCCCAGTAGCGGTCGTACGAAGCGTTGGTCCGGAACACCAGCAGCAGGCCCAGCGCCAACCCCACCAGGGAGTGGAGGATCGGGGATCCATCCACTGGCGCCACCATGCGATGGAACGCCACAACGGCGGCGGACCAGACCACGCACGTCCCCACGCGCGCGCCGATCTCCTTGACCAATGATCCGCGGAGATCGAAAAAATGGTCCAGCCATTTGTGAGGATCGTAGTAGATCATTGTTATCAGTCTAAGTTACGAGTCTACCAGCCCGCCGCGCCACCATCCCCAGCCGGCGGCACCGCCAAGAGCCTGGATTCAGAGGCTTACCGTTCGCCATCGCCCTCCTCCAGCGGGTCCATAAAAAGAGACTTCTTGGGCCGTAACGCCGCGCTTGTTGTACTCCTTCTTAAGATTCATCCGGAACAAAGTCCCGATGAGTTGTTTAGTACTCCGGAGCCAGTTTCCCTCCGCTGGCGCTCACCGACTGAGCCGGCATTCCCCGTTCCGAAGCGTTAGCCGTGCTGTGCTTAGGCGCCGTGCTGCATCTCGACAAAAGGACCCAGGGCTCAATGAACATTCGCCACAAAGCCACCCGGATTACCCTGCGCGATGTGCACAGCGTTCCCATGCGCGCGTTCCATTATGACGTGGCTCGCATTCTTTCTGTGCTTCTTCGGCTGGTTCGGCATCCACCCTGGCCTTCACTGGCCGCCCCGGTTTCCGCGCGGGTTATGGAGCGGATGCTCGGCGCCGCACCGCCAAAACCGAAGCACCGCCGCATGGAACCGGTTGACGCGCTGCCGCAAAAGGCGCATGATTGGCCTAGGAGAACATCGCGATGCTCCGCAAACTTGGCTTGCTGATGGTGGTGTGTGCGGCAGCTGCCTCCGCGCAAGCGGTCATTTCAGCCCGCTCCGGGGTGGTGCAGTATATTGAGGGAGACGTCACGCTGGATGGCCAGGCGCTCCGCCCGAAGTTCGCGCAATTCCCCGAAGTGAAAAACGGTCAGGTGCTCGCCTCCGCCGAGGGCCGCACGGAAGTGCTGCTCACACCGGGCGTGTTTTTGCGGCTGGCTGAAAACAGCTCCCTACGCATGATTT
>CAMAUG010000332.1 GCA_945861255.1 Candidatus Sulfopaludibacter sp. SbA3 | reverse complement strand
GCCAGATCCTTGCCCACGATCCGCACGGGGATGGGTTTCAGGCACTGAAACCGGGTGGATGGCTCGAAGTATTTGCACTGTTTGCAGCAATGCAGCGCGGCGTTGCACTTCGGACAGGCGCCCTGAAAATCCATGTCCGCGGGAAGCGTCGTGGCGCAATTGAAGCACCGTGAGGCGGCCACAGCTTGCACCAACCGGGGCAGACGAGGACCTGTAACGTCAATCGGCGGGCGTGGACCCTGCGGTCGCGGGCGGTCCTCTCGCCCGTTCCCATTTTCCGGATAGTCGCCTCGGCTCGTGTCCTGATAGCCGTGCTGCCGGTATTTACGTTCGCCGTCCATAGATTGTTGGTTGGCTCACTCCTTTGTCGAGGGGGGTCGAAATGTGCCCGATGCTCACGTACTGGTGTTTATCTTGTGCGGATGCCGTCGGTATATTCGATGCAAGTCAAGACGATGCACATCTAGACCGAAGCTGGAAATCCCGGAATTGACAAGACAGTGAGGCGTAATAGACGCTTCACTTCTTCTTGATTCTTGGCCTGGCGGGTTGCGCCCGTCTAAACAACTATGTACCACGGAAAGCCCGCGGAGTCCAGAACAATTCTTTCGCCACGCGTCATATCGGGAGCGCTGCCGGGAAACTTTAGCCCTTTTTCGTCACTCTGGAAGGCGTTCCGCCCACTTGATGGGGGCGTTACAGGGCCGGTTCAACGGATCTTCAACGTGATTGGGGCTCACCCGCACCCCGAATCCCATGCGCCCGGTGGTCATGGGACTGAAATCGTGCCCAAACAAATACACGGTTCCTTGTTGTTCCAGCGGATTCAGGGTCAACACTTGGGTTTCTTCCAGTTCGCCCCGCGGACCCACGCGCCCCACCACCGCCTCCACGCGCACGTCGCGCGGCGTGAGGCCAGTAAGATCAAGCCGGGCACGCAGCGGGATCGCCACCCCGCCGGGGATCTCGCCGTCCAGCCCCGCCGGGGCGGCCAGGAATTTCACCTCCGGCCAGCGCGCGTCCACGCCACGTTTCCAGTTCACCCACTCGCGGGCGGCGGCGAACCCTTCCCGGGCCATCGCTTGGAACGCCTGGTGCGCGGGCGCATACAATTCCGAAGTGTACTGCGAGATCATGCGCTGGCAGTTGAAGTGAGCGCTCACATGGCTCAGGCACTGCTTCACTCGCTGCATCCACTTCACCGGCAGGCCCTGTTCGCGGCCCTGGTAATACAGGGGGACGATTTCATCTTCCAGCAACGAATAGATAGCCGCGGCGTGCGCTTCGTCGCGGTCCGGCGAATAGTCCTCGCGCCCTCCGATGGCCCACCCGCCGGAGTATTCGGCGGCTTCGTCGAACCAGCCGTCCAGAACGCTTAGATTCAACACGCCGTTAATACCGGCTTTCATTCCGCTGGTTCCGCAGGCTTCTTCGCCGCGGCGCGGAGTATTCAGCCATAGGTCCACGCCTTGCACCAACTCCTCGGCCACGTCGGCGCCGTAGTTTTCGACGAAGACCACGCGGCGCGCCAGTTGTGGATCGCGCGACCATTGAACAATCTCGCGGATCAGCGTTTTACCGGGAATGTCGTGCGGATGAGCTTTGCCCGCGATCACGATCTGCACGGGCATCGTGGGGTTGTTCAGAATCCGCTTGAAGCGCTCCAAATCGCGGAAGATGAGCGACGCGCGTTTGTACGTGGCGAAGCGGCGCGCGAAGCCGATGGTGAGCGCCTCCGGGTCCAACACTTCCCGGGCGCGCTCCACTTCCGGCGCCGGAGCGTTGCGGGCCAGCGCGTTGGCTACGGCACGCTCCCGGACAAATGCCGTCAGGCGCCGCTTGCGCTTGCGGTGCCCCTCCCAAATTTCGGCGTCGGGAATGTCGGCCGCCTGTTTCCACATTTCCGGTTCGGCGTGCCCGTCCCGCCAGTCCGGCTGAAGATATTGATCGTAGAGATTGGCCAGGTCGCCATTAAGCCAACTGGTCAGATGCACGCCGTTGGTGACCGAAGTGATGGGAACTTCCCACGAAGGGAGGTTGGGCCACAGCGGGGCCCACATCTCCTGCGACACACGCCGGTGCAGACGGCTCACGGCGTTGCGGTAAGCGGATGCCTGCATCGCGCAAACCGCCATGGAAAACGCCTCGTGCGGCCCGGCCCCCGGCCCTCGCCCCAGGGCGAGGAACGCATCGAATGAGATGCCCGCATCGGCGCAATACTTCTCGAAGTATTCACGCATCATGTTCACGCCGAACGTATCGAGTCCGGCCGGCACGGACGTGTGTGTGGTGAACACGTTGTTGCAGCGGCTAGCGTGCCAGGCTTCTTCAAACGTGAGGCCTTCGCCGGCCATTAACATGCGAATCCGCTCGATGGCCAGGAACGCCGAGTGGCCTTCGTTCATGTGATAGACGCCGGGCCGAATGCCCAGCTGGTGTAGCGCCCGCAACCCGCCCACGCCCAGAAGGATTTCCTGCCGCATGCGCGTATGGGCGTCGCCGCCGTACAGCTGGTCGGTGATATCGCGATGCTCAGGCAGCGGATTCTGGGCGATGTTGGTATCCAGCAAATACAGCCTGACGCGTCCCACGTCCACGCGCCAAACCTTTGCGAACACATCCACGCCCTTGATCTGTACGCTCACCAGCATCTCCGCGCCATCGGGATGCTGTACGGCAGTGACGGGTAGGGAGTAGAAATCGTTAATGGTGACACGCTCCTGCTGCCATCCATCGGCGTCGATGATTTGGTGCAAGTATCCCTTCTGATACAGGAGCCCCACGCCCACCAGAGGCAGAAGGGCGTCGCTCGAAGCCTTCAGATGGTCGCCGGAGAGAACACCCAGGCCGCCCGAGTACACAGGCATGCAATCGGCCAAGCCGTACTCCATGGAGAAGTAAGCGACCGACGGGCTCGACGCACCGCGCGCCGCAAGATAGGTGTCCATAATCTCGCAGGCCTTGCGGTAAAGAGCCAGGTAGCGCGGGTCCGCCGCGGCGCGCTCGAGAGACGTCTGCGGCACCCTCCCCAGCATCAGCACGGGGTTGTGTCCGCTGGCTTTCCAAACGGCTGGATCCAGACGCCTGAAGACGGCGCGCACACCGTGATTCCAACTCCAAATCAGGTTTAGGCCAAGTTCCGGCAGTCGCTCGAGGGCCTGGGGCAACGCCGGCCGCACGAGGAATTCCCGCAGGGGACGAATTTCAAAGGACATGTAGGGTTAACACACGCTCGATTTGCATTCAGAATAGCAGAAAGGCCGTTACCGAACGCACGGAATGGCTGTGCGCCCCGACAACGCCGGTAATGGCTCGGCGCCCGGGCCGCCCCGCGTAAGCTAAGGCATCCGATGGCGGTCACGCGCTATCCTATGAACCAAATGACTCACCGGAGAGCGTTAACTTGTGCCCTCGCGCTAGCGGCACTGACGGCCGCCTGCGGGCGTTCGGCGGCAACTATCGTAGTTGGCTCAAAGAACTCCACCGAACAGGCGATCCTGGGTGAAATCGTGGCTCAGCATCTGGAGCATCGGCTGATGCGCAAGGTGACGCGGCGTCTGAGCGTGGGCAATACGCTGATTGCCTACCAGTCGCTGCAGAACGGTGAGATCGGGCTCTATCCGGAATATACGGGGGCGATCGTCACGGAAATTCTGCGCGAGCAGGCGTCGAATGACGCCCCGCTGATGTTTGAGCGTGCGCGCGGTGAAATGCGCCGCGTGGCGCAATCCGAATTGCTGGACCCGCTGGGCGTCAACAACACGTTCGTGGGCGTGATTCGTGCCAATGACGCGCGCGCGGGCGCCGCCGTGAACATGAGCGCCGCCGCGGACGTGAAAGAGCCATGGAAAATCGCGATCACCTACGATTTTCAACAGCGCTACGACGGCATCCCTGCCCTCACCCAGTACCATCTGCCGATGGCGGCGCCGGTCCGGGCAGTGGAGGCAAATGCAATTTACCGGGTCTTGGATGAAGACCAGGTGAGCATGATCGTCACCAGCGCTACCGACGGAAACCTCGCCTCGGCCGCCCGCAAAATCCTGACCGACGACCGCAACCGTTTCACTCCCCAACAGGCCTGCATCCTGGTCAGACAGCCGTTGCTCGATGCCGAGCCGCGACTGCGCGCCGCGCTGGCGGAGCTCTCGGGCAGGTTTGACAATGAGCGTATGCGCCGGATGAACGCCCAAGTGGACGTGGAGCGCCGTGACGTCGCGACCGTCGCCGCGGAATTCCTGGCTGGAGCCGGACTGAAGTAATGCGCCTCGCAAGCAGGCGGACTCACGCTCGCGCGCCCGGTAGGACACTCCGTCCAGCACGTTTCCAGCCCCCTTCCACGTCAAATACCCCAATTTCGATGGAATTTGTGG
>CAMAUG010000331.1 GCA_945861255.1 Candidatus Sulfopaludibacter sp. SbA3 | reverse complement strand
CCCGCCACGGAGCAAGACAGCGGCATTCCGGTTGAGCGTCGATGGCCTTGCTCCCGCGCAGGCGGCATTCGTCGTGCCCGCCGACTATACCGAAATCAAGCCCGGCGCGGTGGCGGTGAAGACCATTGACGGCAACGCGGCCACATCGTCCAATCGCGAAGCCGGTGGCGTGCCCGGCGATTCCAATCTGGCCGCGTTCCTCGTCGCGGCATTCGGCCTGGGCCTGGCTGCGATCTTCACGCCGTGCGTGTTCCCGATGATCCCCATCACCGTCTCGTTCTTCCTGGGGCAACGCGGAGGCATCTTGCAGGCCGCGGTGTTTTCTTCCGGCATCGTGGTACTGTTCTGCGCGCTGGGGCTGGGTGTGACGGCGGCAGTGGGTCCGTTCGGCGTCAATCAACTGGGCGCGAACCCGTGGGTAAACGGATTCATAACCTTGGTCTTCGGCGCGTTCGCGCTGAGCTTGCTGGGCGCATTTGAAATCACATTGCCGTCCAGCCTGCTGACGAAACTCGATTCAGCCTCGCGGCGTGGCGGCTACGCAGGCACCTTGTTGATGGGACTGACATTCGCGCTCACATCGTTCGCCTGCATCGGTCCATTCATGGGGAGCCTGTTGGTGGCCTCCGTGCAATCCAAGGGTTTGCAGCCGGTGCTCGGGATGGTGAGCTTCGCGATGGGTTTGGCTTCGCCGTTCTTCTTCCTGGCCGCGTTCCCGTCTTATTTGAAAAAGCTGCCGAAAAGCGGGGGATGGCTGGCGCGCGTGAAAGTGGT
Organism: Candidatus Sulfopaludibacter sp. SbA3; assembly: GCA_945861255.1. Classification (GTDB taxonomy): domain Bacteria; phylum Acidobacteriota; class Terriglobia; order Bryobacterales; family Bryobacteraceae; genus Palsa-187. The sequence goes on along the minus strand of CAMAUG010000331.1, from coordinate 3,611 downwards.
GATGGGCTTCGTGCTGCTGGCGGCAATGCTGAAGTACGCCTCCAACATCGATCAGGTCTTGCAACTCGGGATGCTGACACGCGAACGGTTTCTGGCCGGCTGGTTCGTGCTGTTCACGCTGGCGGGTTTGTACTTGCTCGGACTGCTGCGGCTGGAGGGTGTGGAGGCGGGCGAGCCGCTAAAGATTGGCCGCCTTATGGTCGCGAGCGCGTTGCTGGTGTTCGCCTTCAGCCTGCTGCCGGGAATGCTCGGCGCGCCGCTGGGCGAGCTCGACGCGTACGTCCCCGCCGCCACCAACCCCGGCCTGCTCAGCCGCGCAACGGGCGCGCCCGCGCAAGTCTGGATGAAGGACCAGTACAAGGAAGCGCTCGCCAAAGCGCGCGAAGAAAACAAGCTGGTGCTGGTGACCTTCACCGGCTACGCCTGTACCAATTGCCATTGGATGAAGGCCAACATGTTTCCGCGGCCGGAGATCGCCGAAGCCACCAAGCAACTGGTGCTGGTGGAACTCTACACTGACGGCACGGACGCCATGTCGGAGGAAAACCAAAAACTCCAGGACGATAAGTTCTCGACCGTGGCGATTCCCTATTACGCGCTCATGGACCCGGACGGCAACGTCATCGCGGCATTCGACAAGGGCATGACCAAGGACACGCAGGAGTTCCTGAGTTTTCTGAAAAGCCGCCCGGGCGCGCAGCGCGCGGCTCTGTAGGGCACCCGAGGGGTGATGCTCACCCTTGCACCGCCGGGGAGTGGAGTCTATTTCTTGTAGCCGAGAGTGCGAGCTTTCGCAAACCGGTCTTCAGCCTCTTGACGCCACCCGAGTCGTTCAAGCGCGTTGCCACAGTTGTTGTAGGCGGGCGCTAATTCCGGATCGAGCTCAATTGCCTTCTGGTATTTGACGGGAATCGAAAGGCTCTCGAACGCCGATCCCATACTGGCCTCCGGCGTGACTGACCATTGAAAGGCATCCAATCCACTCTAGTCGATTCCCCGATTTATTGGCGCCCGCGCGCGAAGCCGCGTTCGACAAGGGCATGACCAAGGACACGCAACGCATCGACTCCACGCGCGAGACTGGCGTGCGCTGAGCATAGCGTTCCTGCTAATCCGAGGTATTCTGTAAGCATGGCGGTTGTCGGCGAGCGCATCACGAAAACACCCGGCGTCTGCGGGGAGCGGGCTTGCATCGCGGGCCACCGCGTTCGTGTGCTGGACGTCGCGATCTGGCATCAGCAGTACGGTTGGTCGCCGGACGAAATCGTGTCGCAGATCCCGTCGATCACGCTCGCCGACGTGCACGCCGCGCTCGCCTATTACTACGATCACCGCGAGGAAATTCAGGAAGAGATCCGCGCCGAGCGCGAAGAGGTGGAGGAGTTCCTCCGTGACACTCCTTCCGCCGTTGAGGCGAAGTTGAATCGCCCGCCGTTCAAAGAAGCCTCGTAGTCTTGCGAATCCGGTATCACTTGGACGAGCACATCGCGTCCGCCATAGCCACGGGTTTGCGCAGGCGCGAGATCGAAGTCACCGATCCCGTCACGGCGGGTCTCTTGGGTGCACCCGACCACGAACAGCTGCGCTTCGCGGCCTCTATCGGGCACGTTCTGGTCACACAAGATCGCGACTTCCTGCGCCTTCATAAAGCGAGCGGAGTCCCGCACGGAGGCCTTGTGTATTTTCGGCAGGGTTCACTCACGATCGGCGAAGCGATTCGGCGTCTCGTGCTGATTCACGACGCGCTGACGGCGGAAGAAATGGCGAATCGAGTCGAGTTCCTGTGAGGTGAAAGTCGCGCGGCCTCGCAACCCCATGAGTCGATCCGCGAAAGTGCGAATCAGAAAACCCGCAGCGCAACATTTGCGTTCACTCGCGTTCATTCGCGTCCATCGCCGCGTTCGATAAGGGAATGACCAAGGACACGCAGGAGTCTCTGGGATTCCCGAAGACCCGCCGCTGGTCGCAGCGCGCGGTTCTGTAACGCTGTTTCTCAAACCAGCGGTGCAGCCCCTCGAAACGCCACAACGCCGCGTGCGCCGCGCACAGCACCATCAGCCACTCGATGGGGTACCGGTAACGCTCGTAGCTCTGCAAGAAGTAATACAGCAGAGGATACAAGACCACCACGCATAGGACGCTGTAGCCGGCCAGGCGATCTTCCCGAAGCAGCAAGAACACTCCTCCGGCGGCAAACAACAAAGATGCCCACACGAAGACGATGTCGAGCATTCGCGCGCGCTCCGGCAACCAGAACCGGCGCGTACGCTCCATTGTTAACTCGAAGAACCGGCGGGGATGGCCGGCAATCCACGCCAGCGCATCACGGCGCATTTGCGAGTACACATTTACTTCTCCGTTCCGCGAAATGGCTTCGGTGATCGAGACATTGAACAGAGGATGATAGAGCGGCATGGCTCCGTGCACCACATTGTCCGTTGCGCCAATGCGCGCCTCATCGGCGGTGGACACACGCAGCTCCAGGCCCAGGTTCGAACGGACCGGTATCCATTCGCCGAGCACCAGACGGTTGCTGACGATCCACGGCGTCAGGACGGCCGCCGTGAGTGCCGCCGCCAATCCAAGTTGACGCCAGTTTTTCCCCGTTCGCGTTGCCAGCAAGAGATAACCGGCATAGACGGGCGCAAGCGCCGGGGCCGCCAAGAGAATGAAGCCCCAGGAAAGGCCGGGAGCCACCACGGAAGCGGTGCGGCCGCGCAACCATGCTGTTCCGCGAATCACGGTCCACGCGGCAAGAGCTCCCACCAGCGTGGCCTCCTGGTCATTGCAAAGTTCCACGGCGAGGTTCGGTGGGCGCACCGCCAACATGAAACGCGACCGCCATTCCGGTGAGAGGCCGCATGCCCAGCGCCGCTGCCGCAATCGGCACGGAGGCGCATAACAGGCTGCTCAGCACAATGTTGAGCGCCACTTGCGCCGGCAGCGGAAGCCGTTGGGCCGCCGCGAGCAACAACGGAAAAACGGGCGCGTGGTGCGCCGTGGGTCCCGTGGGAATCATGTACGGGTCGGCAAAGGCGCCCTTTTCGTTTAGCGATGCGGCGATCCGGACAATTTCGTTACGTCCGTTGCCGATACATGTTCCGGGCCAGTGTTGGTAACGTACCAGTCGCACGCCGGATGCCAGCAAGAAGACGCAGAGGAACAAGAGGCATGATCGACCTTTACCCACGGCCTAGCCTACTCACAAAATCGACGTCGCCTTCCAGGAAATCGTGTTCGGCCAACCGCTCACGCGGAACCCAGGCGATATCCGCGAAGTCCAGGTTCGTAAGTTCTCCCGCAAACTCCCGGACGCGAAAAAATATGAGCCGTGTGACGCGGCCCGGGGTGTATGAAAAATCGTAGCGCTCGATCTCCGCTCCGATGCGCGCTTCGATGCCCAATTCCTCCCGCAGTTCCCGCACCAGCGCCTCGCGGAGATCTTCACCAGCTTCCACCTTGCCGCCGGGGAACTCCCATTTCAAGGGATGGCGTCCACCGGGTTTCCTCTGGCCGATGAGAATCTCCACGCCCGCCTCCGTACGCCGCTCGATGACCGCCGCGACCACTTCCACCACGCCCGTTGAGGAATCCATTCAGCGATAATTGGA
>CAMAUG010000330.1 GCA_945861255.1 Candidatus Sulfopaludibacter sp. SbA3 | reverse complement strand
CTCGAAGAGCTGAAGATGATTGATATAGTGCGTCTCCAAGGCTTCGTTACGCAGTTCCAGCCGCAGCATGCCCTGAGAATTGGGCTGCGCGCGAAGCCGGTCCACATCGCGCGCTTCAAACAGTGGAGCGATACTGTTTGAGAACAGCTCGGCTTCTTCCACTGTGCCGTCATCCGAATAAACTGTCGGACACGACCCAAAGACTGCTATGGCCAACAAAGCACCTCCGATGACTGACCCGGCAGTCAACAGAGTAGACACAATCACGGTCTTGGAGCGGTCCACCCGCGTTTGGTAGCTCTCCATGCCAACGACAGAGTCGAGTGGGATGCTATCGCCGTTGTTGGATTGCTTTAGCGCGACATCGTACCGGATGCCCACTCCGCGCAGCATTCCGCCCGAGACGGTAACGCCGTTCGCGTAGACCACCGTGGATCCATCCTTCAAGTGGGCCTTTACGGGACTGGTCACCGCAACGGCGTCGCGTGGAATGACCTGATCCACCTGAACGCGATGAAAGACTACGCATCCGGCCGTTGAAATCGCGAGTGCCGCCAAGATGGCGGCAAATAAGGACCGTTTCAAGTTAGCCTCCAGTATGCCAAGGTTGCGTGAACATCGCGCCATCAGAGGGCTGCTGCAATCTCCATACTGGCGACTTAGCGGCCCTAAGTATACACCATCACTCCGAGCCGAGAGGGCTGCGGTCGCCGGATCAACATCCGCTCCGCAACTCCCGCCATCAAGCCGCTACACTAGAGACAAGGATGCCCTTCCTCCAAAACCAATTCGAGCGCAACGTCATCACCACCTCGGTGGATCACGTCTTCAACTGGGCCAGGAAATCGTCGTTGTGGCCGCTTTCGTTCGGTCTGGCGTGCTGCGCGGTGGAGATGATTGCCTCCACGGCCTCCCGCTTCGACATCGCGCGCTTCGGAGCCGAAGTCTTCCGCCCCAGCCCGCGCCAAGCCGACCTGATGATCGTCGCCGGCACCGTCACGCTCAAAATGGCGCCGGTGTTGCGGCGGCTCTACGATCAGATGCCCGACCCGAAATGGGTGATCTCCATGGGCGCTTGCTCAAGCGTGGGCGGGCCGTTTAATACATATTCGGTCTTGCAAGGCGTCGATAAGATCGTCCCCGTGGACGTTTACGTTCTGGGTTGTCCCCCGCGCCCAGAAAACCTTTTCTATGCGTTGCTGAAGCTTCAGGATAAAATCGACCGAGGCACCACTTTGGTCAAGCGCCCCACCGAAGTCCGCCTGGAAGAATCCATGCTGGCCGATTTCAAGAAGCAGGTCATGATTTCGCAGCAGTTGGTCAATATCGCGTGATCCTCCGCTCGGCTCTGCTTTCAAGCCTTACCTGGCTCGATCACGGCTTTGGCACGCGGCACGCGCCTTTATCGCAAGACGGCATGGCGAGCCTTAAGCAGATTCACTCCGCTGTGGTGTTGGATGCCGCGTCGGCCGGTCCCGCCGGGGAAGGGGACGCACTGGTCACCGCGCACGGCGGCTTGGCCGTCTCTGTCAGAACAGCCGATTGCTACCCCATCCTGCTCGCCGATGCACGGACGCGCACGGTAGCCGCGGTTCACGCCGGCTGGCGCGGAACGGTGGCCCGGATTGTGGCGGCGACGGTCGCAAAAATGGGCGGACACCCCGCGGACATCTACGCGGCCATCGGTCCGGGGGTAGGCGTGTGTTGTTACGAAGTGGGGGAGGACGTCGCCCGCCTGTTCGGCCTTGACGCGCCCGGCAACGTCGATTTGGCCGCCGCGAATCGCGCGCTGCTGATCGCCGCCGGCGTGCCCGAATCCAATATCGAGCTGCTGAACGCCTGTACACGCTGCGATGCCGCCCGCTTTCATTCTTACCGCCGGGATCGTGATAGCGCGGGCCGTATGATCTCCTACATCTGTCCGCTATAGCGGCTTCGGTGTGCTCCAAAAACACTTCAGGCGCGGAAGCCGCATATTGGTGCGGCCCCGCGCCTGAGTAGAGAAGGAGGAGAATCGCGCTTACGCCGCGTTGACCAACATATCGTCGAATTCTTCGGCGTCGTCACCCGCCATCGCGCGATGGCGGTCCGCCGATTCCTGGCATTGGATGCAGAACGGCGCCCACGGCACTGCCGCAAGCCGTTTGGGACTGATGTCCTCTTCGCAGTGCAGACACACTCCGAAGGAACCTTCGTCAATGCGGCGAAGGGCCGCGCGGACGTTCCGAAGCAGATTGGACTCGCGGTCCAGATTGCGGATCGCCAGTTCGCGTTCGGCCGCGTGCTGCACTTCATCAAGTGCGTCGGGGCTTTTCTCAATCGCGATGCCTTCGCGATTCCGCACAAACGCCACCAGCTCCGCCTGCTTTGCCTCCAATGTTTCTTTGTACTTCCTCAATTCGCTTTTTGTCATTGTCTTATTCTCCGGTCTCTTCTCGTGTCCACTGTCCAGTTTGTCCTACACCGCCGTTTGCGTCTCTTCTTCTAGCACTGTTCCGTGCTTTACCCGCCCCCCGCTGGGCCGCTCAAATAAGTTAGACGCTAAATCCCGCTAAAGGGTTCACGTCTTCCCCATTCAACTTCTTAATCGGCGCGATTCGAAAAACACCGCACGCGCGTTCAATCAAGACCAAACAAATTCCGCTGCTTTTGGGGCTTGCCCAACCGGAACGGTTGGACGATCGGCAGTCCTGCAGGCCTGCGCCCTGGACGCCTCGATCAGTACTTTTGGCAGGGTACCACATCGTCATCCCTCATTGCAAGCAATTTCTGTGCCACTCCAAAGTCCCGCAACAACATGACTTTACCGATCCGCCCCCCGTCTGGGTCTTCGAACTATCCCATATCGGCCGTTCGCCAAGAAAAGTTTACGAAATGACTTACGAATACTCTACGCCTCCTGGATCTTGAGACATCGTCCACCTAATCCCCAGCCTTTTCCATGAAGCTAGGGACGGAACCAGGGACATCGGACGTGTTTCGCGCCGCCCAGGTTACCGGCTTTCTGACGGTATACTGTAGACGGACTAGGCAAGAATTCTCAATGGGAAACCGCCTGATGGTAAAGGAACTGCGCACCAGAATCCCCTTAATAGCATTGTGTGGCGTGTTCATCGGTCTGGGCATGCTGCTGATACCATATGCGGGGATCCACAACGACGAAGCCCTGTTTGCGAATCCCATCTATCAGAACCAATTCGAGTTCAAGATCCCTCTCTTCGGTCACAATATTCCGCTGATGACCATGTCTTACATTGGGACGGTCAAGACGGCGTTCTATTGGGTTTTATTCAAATTGTGGCCACCCGGCCTATATTCCGTGCGGTTACCCATGGTTCTGTTGGGAGCGGTAACTATATATCTTTTCTTTAGTATGGCGAAGCGAGTGTCAAATGCCGCAGGGGGTGGGATCGCGGCGATTCTGCTGGCGGAAGGTTCTGAAGTCTTCGAAGGCGTGCGTGCGCGCCTGGAGCGACAGGCACGGGGTAGGGCGTTGCGCAAGGAAATCCTCGACACGGTTGAGGACACCCACGGCCGTCCGGTGTTTGAGATCTTTCGCCTCTCGACGCAGTAGTGCGCTATCCGTGTACCCGCCTTGCCCCAACGCCGTGTCGCAGTTCCACAACGTGATGCCCGTATTGATATCTAACTACAGTAGTATCAATAGCATAAGATGGGCTCCGGCGTGCTGAAGATAACCCTGGGCAGAGCCATGTCAACACGGCGAAATTCCGGTGTTCTCGGTAGAATTAACGCGATCGCGGTCTTCGGCGTTGTCGTTTCCCTGCCGGCGACCACTCTGGAACAGCTTACGTTTGCCAGCATGGCTCAGCAGTCCACCGCCATCGTCCGCGCGCGGGTTGCCGGCTCCTCGAATGTCGTCAGGGGTGCGAATGCCTATACTCAGTACGGACTGGAAGTCGTCAGTGCCTGGAAGTCTTCCGGAGCCGGCGTGCCGGCTGAAGTGGCCGTGCCCGGCGGGTTCGTGAAAGGACTGCGGCAAGTGGTATCCGGTGCACCTGTGCTGCAATCGGGTCGCGAGTACGTATTGTTCCTATGGACAAGCCCGCGAGGCGTGACCCAGATCATGGGTCTATCGCAGGGGTTGTTTGTCGTGGATACCGAAACCGGAGTGGAGATGGCGACCCGCGCGGCGGCCACCGAGCGGATGCTGAACGCTGCCGGAGAACCGGTGCGGGGCGATCAGATCCGTCTGAAGTTGCCGGAACTGAAGGCGCAAGTAATGCAGGCTCTGGGAGGACGGCAGTAACCCATGGAGCGCGCGCGGAGCAGATTCGGGAATGGCGGCCGCGGGTTGATTCACAGCCTGCTCTTGCCGATCTGGATGCTTCTGCTGATGTCGACAGGAGCTTCGGCCTATCACCACTGGATTTTTCTAGC
>CAMAUG010000329.1 GCA_945861255.1 Candidatus Sulfopaludibacter sp. SbA3 | reverse complement strand
CGCGACCGTGAGGGAGCGGTGCTTGCAATGACCGGTGCTCCTCGAAAACACCGCTCCCTCACGGTCGCGGCTCTGTATCGGGGTATTTCTGTTCTCGCTTTATGGCGCGCACTCTCTGTATGGGCGTGCATGGGCGGATGCCGCAATCGCGCGACGCTCACTAAAAAGCGCCGGGGCCGAGGATGCGCCCGTTCTCCGGTTTGCCCCAGCCGAGCCGGGCCATGCGCTCCGGGTTCGCGCTGAACACGATGGGAAAGTACTGATCGTCATCGGGCATGCCGGGCGGCTTGCCGCGCAGCGGAGAAACCAGCGCCAGATAGCGGAGCACCTGATAAATATCACCATCGCGCGGGAGAGTGATGTCGGCCTCCTGCGTGCGAAAGCGCACGTAAGCGCCGCGGGCTGCCAGGTGATACGCCAGGAAGGCGCAGCACTCCACGGCGGCTTCGAACCACTCGTGCTGGTCGTTGGTGTCGGGGCCGGTATCCAAATCCAGATACAGCAGCACGCGCTGCTCTTCGTCGCGTGCGAACTCACGGACCTGCAAAGCGCCGGTGTGCGCCGTGGCCTTCCAATCCACGTGGCGCGCCGTTTCAAACGCGTCGTAGGGACGGATGCGGTAGAAATCGTTGCCGGGGCCGCGCTGCCGCGCTTCGATCTCGCCGGAGACGGCGGTCAACAGCGCTTCGAAGCCGGGCCTCGGTTCCAGGCACGGATACACCACGATTTCATGCCGTGTGGTGACCCACTCGCGGCGCTCCGCGAATCCGAACGGAAAGCGCGTCGTGAACTGGAATGTGCGTTCGCGCCACCGTCCGCGCGTGGGGAAGAAGAGATCCACCGGTTCTGCGGTGGTCGCGCCGCCGGGCAGCACCGGAAAGTACAAACTGGAATCCACGCCGCTCCCCGGCAATCCTTCCACGTGGATGCTGAAGGAAGGCATCCAGCGCTTCAGATTCTTGAGCCGCACGCCGGCGCGAATCTTGCGGCGCGCCGGGATGTGCTCGGGCAGCTGGAGATCGATCTCCAGTCCCGCCAGGCCAAGCTTGCTGACGAATCCCGAAATCAGCAGCACGGAAAGCATGGCCGCCAGGATCAGGAACATCAGGTTGTTGGCGGTGAGGAACGCGCCCATCGCCACCACAACCACCGTGGCCGCGTAAATCAGTCCGGTGCGCGTCACCTGCTGGCGCAATGCGCCGGGCCAGAAGTTGCGAAGTTTACGCAGCCAGGGCATGGAGGCTGATCTTATCTTCGCACTCGCCGCAGACAGGCCCACGGCCCGTTAGTCGTAGCCAAACGACAGGCCCATCGCCCATAAGCGTTAACTTGAAGTGTCGTTCGTGGATACCGGATCCAACCGGATCGCCTGGGAGTTGTGCTCTTTCTGCGACACTCCACACTGTGCGACAAGGCAGGATTGAACCGGAAGTCGGCCAACTTCCGAGTGGCCGACCATCCGGAAGGTATCCAGCGAAGCTCTCCTTGGGAGCTTCAAGGAGTCTCGCCCACGTGACCGAGTAGCTAGGCTTGGTTCACCTCACCCACCCATCCGCCGCCGCCGATCTGCGCGACGATTTCTTACGGGCCGAGTGTGTCGCCGGGCTTCAGTCTCGTCACTTTACCAACGCCGGCCAATTGAGGACCACGTGCAGCGACTCGACTTCGCCGGTCTCATTGCCGTTGACGCGCACCAGCAGGCGCTTGCCGTCGGCGGAAACGGCGTATTGATGCCAGGCTTGGGCAGCCACGGCAAGCCCCGGAGCGCTGATGAGCGTACGCGGCGGACCGAAGGTCAGGCTGGCCCCGGGGGTTACGTCCATGCTCTTCACAATGTTGTTGTCCAGGTAGAACAATTCCCGTCCATCGGGACGCCATAGCGGAGCCAGACCGTCCGCCACCTTACGGCGGTTGGCGAACGAAGGAAAGTCCGCGACCCATACCTCATCCCCGTTCGAACCCGTTGTGATGTAGGAAACGGACTTGCCGCCGGGGGCCACGCGCACCTCATCGCACACGAGTTCCGCCAGCACTCGGCCCGTCTGTCCAGAAGGACCGGCCGCATTCTCATCCGGGGCGGGCAGAAGCACGAGCTTCGATAAGTCGTTTACCAGGATGCCCTCGGGAAGCCACGCCTCCGGATACGCGGTGCTCGTGGAAAACTTGGCCGCCTTCCCGCTGCCAACCACCATCTGATACAGGCCGTCCGGCCTTTGGAACACGATGCGGCGACCATCGGGGGACCACTTGGGCTCGGACTCGTCGGGCTGGTCGTTAGTCAAGGCGGAGATGACGCCGCTGCCTAGATCCACCACATGCAAGTCCCGGTCTGCTCGAAGCAATACCTGCCGTCGGTCCGGCGACAATTCAACGTTTGTAACATCCAGTCTGGGCGTCGCGTATTCCTGCGGTTTCCCGTCGCGCGAGAACCATTGGTAGCGGGCCGTGCCGCTCCCGAGGCCTTCCCGGTACACCAAGGCTCCTGTGGCGGAGACGGAGAAGGAACTCCGACCGTTGGTTCCGTTGTTGCGAACAGCATCGGCGATTTGGACCGGCTCGCCCAGAGGCTTGAGCGAGGACCAGTCCCAGCGCTGGGCCAACAGGGAACTGTCCTGCAAGTAGAGCAACATGTCCGGCGGCGAGAACACGGCTCGGGTTGAGATTTCCAGCAAGCGCGTCCGCTCCTCAGAGCCGAGTTTCTGAACGTAGATCCCGGGCTTGGCACCACGGGCTAGATACAGGAACCGTTTGCCGTCCGGCAGAACCTGCGGATACATGTGCCCGGTCTCGCCCTCCGCCAGTTTGGTGACGGCCACGGGGACCCCACCGGCGGCGGGTACACGGAAGATCTTGCTGCTGTTGGGCGCGAACAGGATGACGCCTTCGGCGCTTTCGTTCTGGAACCAGGCGCCACCTTGCGCGAAGACGCTGATGTTAGGGACGGACGCCAGGTTCAAAGGGCTGCCGCCGGTGGTGGGTACGCGCTTGAGCTTGTCGTCAGCGAAGTAGGCGATATGTTTGGAGTCCGGCGACCAGAAGGGTTGGGAGGCGCGTTCAGTGCCCGCAAGCTGCTGCGCCTTTTCGCTGTCGATCGCGCGCACCCACAGCACCTGGTTCAGGTGGTTCAGGCCACCCTTCGCCGGATCGGTCGCGAAGACAATGTAGCGGCCGTCCGGCGAGATGGCCTGCTGTGTGGCGGCGGTGTTTCTGGTGGTAAGCAAAGTATCGGCAGGCGGAGGAATGGTGAAGCGCATCACCTGCGCGTCCGGCGCGGCGGCTGGGCGGGTACGCCAAGGAGCCCACAACGCGACTCCGGTCACGATGGCAAGGGACGCAGCGATGACCCACGGAGTCCAAGACTTTCTTGCGGTGGTGGGCGGTGCGGATGACCCAACCTCCCCTAGTAAGCGCGGAGCATCGCCGATATCGCGCAAGCGCAGTTTCGGGTCCTTCTGCAAACACTCAGCTAGGAGTCTACGGGCTACACTCGGCGCTCGCGTCACGTCGACCTCTTTGGTCAGCACCTGCGCCAACGTGTCGGCAACATCCTCGCCTTTGAATAAGCGCTCCCCGGTCAGCAGTTCCCATAGCACGACGCCGAAGGCCCAGATGTCGGCGCGCTTGTCCACGGTCTTGCCCTTGGCCTGCTCGGGAGCCATGTAGCCAGCGGTGCCCATGATGGTCCCCGCGACGGTCGCCCCCATCGTAAGCGTGGGCGAGTTCTCAGGATCAAGGCTGCCGGACATCGGAGCTGACATCGCTTTCGCCAAGCCGAAATCGAGCAGCTTGAGCACCCCGTCCGCTGTCACCATCACGTTGGCTGGCTTCAGGTCGCGGTGGACTATATTTTTGTCATGCGCATATTCCAGCGCCGATGCCATCTGTTGCGCGAGTTTCCAGGCGTCGTCCCAGGACATGGGACCTTTGGGCGATTCGCCGATGACCAGTTCCATCACCAAGGCGTAGGCGCCGCCGGATTGCACCACGCCATAGATGGCTGCGATATTGGGATGATTCAGGGACGCGAGCACTTCGGCTTCGCGCTGGAACCGAGCCAGACGTTCCGGATCGTTGGCGAATGCGCCCGGCAGCACCTTCAACGCCACCTCGCGCTTCAACTGCGTGTCGCGCGCGCGATACACCTCGCCCATCCCGCCGCGGCCCAGTAAGGAAAGCACGTCGAACTGTCCGAGTTTGTCGCCTGGTGAAAGGGGCATGTGACTGATCTAGCTAAGGATACATGATCAGAAACCAGTTAGCCCAAGTTCGTCACGGGTCCGTTGATTTCAGCTTTTTTGGGCCTGGGAATGAGAGCAAGTTCCGTGCGTGCAATGGCGGCTTCTGAAAATGGCGATGTAGTGTAGACCTACCCTCTTGTAAGCAGAACTGAGTCATGACACGAT
>CAMAUG010000328.1 GCA_945861255.1 Candidatus Sulfopaludibacter sp. SbA3 | reverse complement strand
ACTATCGAAACCGGGTTCCACTGCCGAAACTGTCGGCGGGAGAGCCGGAGGGGCTCGAACCGTTCGCACGCCTCGCCATCGAATCGGACCACCCAACCGAGGAGGAGCAACTCCGCGCGCTGGAAGCTTTTTACGCCAGCGTCGATTTCGTCGACGACTGCATCGGCGATCTTTTGTCCGGTCTCGAGCGGAAGGGGCTGCTCGAAAATACCCTCATCATCGTAAATGTCTAACTTGCACGGGTTGATCGGCGTCAGTTTTCCCGCCAGTCACCGTCAAAGTGTGCGCTCCTCAGCGTCTCGCTGGGGACGACGATTCGAGGGCAGCAAGAATTTTTTATTTCGGGCTGGACTACTGGATTTATTTCTTTACGTTTGCCCGACATGGAAGTCGCGCAACGCCTCCAGGGCCGATTGGTACCCGCCGAAGAGATCCGCTGGCTGGGGGAGTGGATTGGCGCGAATCCGCAATGGAGTCGCAAGGAGATCGCGCGGGCACTGTGTACGAAGTGGGAGTGGCGGGACGGGAAAGGACGGTTGAAGGATTTTGCGGCGCGCAGCCTGCTGTTGAAGCTGGCGGAGCAGGGCCGCATCCAACTGCCGGCGTTGCGTACGCAGCGGGCGGGCACCCGCTGGTGCCAACACCGGCCGGTGGACGGGGAACTGGACTGGCAGGAGCCGGTGCGATGGGAAGGCACGCTGAAGCAATTGCGCCCGCTGAGCTTCGAACTCATCCAAGCGCGCAGCGCCGGTTATCGGCGGTGGAACTTTTACTTGAACCGGTACCATTATCTCGGGCTGCGCATCGTCGGAGAGAACGTGGGCTATCTGGTGCGGGATCGCGCGGGCCGGGAGGTCGCGTGCCTGCTGTTTGGCGCGGCGGCGTGGCGCTGCGCGCCGCGAGACCGGTTTTTGGGGTGGAGCAGCGAGGAGCGGGCGCAGCGTTTGCCGGAGGTGGCGAACAACACCCGGTTTTTGATTTTGCCGTGGATCCACTCGCCGCTGCTGGCCAGCCATATCTTGGGTGTCGCCGCCCGGCGCATCGCGGCGGACTGGCGGGCGAAGTACGATCATGGTTTGCGCTGGCTGGAGACTTTCGTCGAACGGGATCGTTTTCGGGGCACGTGCTATCGGGCGGCGAACTGGCAGTGCGTGGGCCAGACGACGGGGCGCAGCCGGCAGGACCGGTATAATCAGCTGCGGGTGCCAGTGAAGGACGTCTACCTGTACGCGCTCGCGAGCGGGAGCCGATGAGCCGGCTGAGTGAGGCGCTGGCCGACAATCACCGCCTGAGGCAGGAAAATGCCCGGCTGGAAAAGGAGCTGCTGGCGCAGCAGCAGCAAGTCGACTCTCTGAGCGAGCAGAACCGGAAGTTGCAGCGGCAAGTGTGGGGCCAGAAATCCGAGCGATCGGAAGCGAAGAAGAAAGCTCCGGCGGAGTCTGGCCGCCCGCGGCCGACCAAAACGAGCGAGCAGCACAAAAGTCCGGTGCGGCACGGCCCCAAGCCGTTCGATCCGGCGCTCCCGCGCGTGAAGATCAAACTGCCCGATCCCGCGCCGCAGGATCTGATCTGCCCGGTGACGGGTGAACTCATGCACCCTGGTTTTACCGAGATGATCGAGGTGATGGAATTTATCCCGGCCGCGGTGGTGATCCGGCAACTGGAGCGCACCTGGTTTGTGAGCAGCGCGAAATCGGCGCCGGTCGCCACCCCGTGGCCCGATGATGTCTTTGCGCGGTCCCGCGTGCATGCGAGTGTCTTTGGGCACCTGGCGGCGGAACACTACTGCGAGCACGCCCCCTTTGCCCGCATCGAAAAGAAATGGGAACGCTCCGGCGTGCGCCTGCCGCGGGCGACCCAGGTTTCGCTCATGACGCAGCTCAACCAGATGGTACAGCCGGTCGTCGCGGCGCTGAAGGCCCGCCTGATGCAGAAAGATTACCTCCATCTGGATGCGACGCCCATGCGCCTGTGTGATCCGGCCCGTCCCGGCGGCACGGTCGAAGCGACGATCTGGGGCTATCGGGCCAAGGACGAAGTGCTGTGTTGGTACCAGTTCGAGTATGAGCGCGGGAAATCCCCGGACCATCCCCATCGGGAACTGACAGCCGCCAACTTCAAAGGTCATCTGCAAGTCGACGGGGCCGCCGGCTTGAGCGACATTGGCATCAAGGGCCAGGTGATCGCATTGGGATGCCTGGCGCATTGCCGCCGTTACAGCTTCCAGGCCGTGGCCGACGGCGACCAGCGCGCGGAAGTCTACTTGGCGGGTTTCAATAAGATTTTCAAAATCGACCGCATCAGCCGGCGGTTCCGCTTTGACGAAGCGCGGCAGCACGAATGGCGCCTGAGGTACAGTCTGCCGATCTTTGATCTCTTGGTGGCGATGGCTGAAGGGGAAATCGCCGAAGTGACGCCCAAGACGCTGTTGTGGGACAGTCTCCATTATCTGATCGCGCAGCAGGAATACTTGCGGCGCTGTATCATCACTCCCGGGGCTGAGCTGACAAACAACGCCGCGGAAAGAAATCTTCGCCCGCTGAAATGCGGTTTGAAAAACTGGCTCTTCGTCGGCCATCCCAAGGCCGGCCCGCGGCTGGCGAATCTCTTCACGCTGGCGGAAAACTGCCGACAGCTTGGCTTGAACGTCGAAGCGTACATCACCGACCTGATCACCCGGCTCCCAGGGCATCCCGCGAAAAAGATCGCCGAATTGCTGCCGGCCGCGTGGAAACGCGCGCAGGAAAAATTGCTGGCGGCGGTGGATCCACCCGCGGCCTAAGCGTCGGCCACGGTGGGGGCGCCTTCCCGCCGCCACCACTTCCGCACTCGGGTCTGTTTCAGGTCGATCCCGCTCAAGAGCAGCTGCAACTGCGCCGGGGACATCGACACCGTTTTCTCGCCAGCCTTGGGCCATTTAAAAGTACTCGCGGGTAATCGCTTGGCGCAGACGTAAAGCCCGCCCTCGGAAAACCAAAACAGTTTGACCAGATTGTGGCGTTTGTTGACGAAGCCGAAAACGTCGCCGTTCAAGGGCTGGTCGAAGCCCAGTTCGTGCTCAATCAAGGTGTGCAGGTTGAAACCGCGGCGTAAATCCGTCACGCCCGTCGCCAGATAGATCTTCGCTCCACCGCCGAGGGTAAACATGGGGAGTCAGGCGGTAAGCGCCTTCAGCACTTGTCCCAGCCACGCTGGATCCACTCCGACCGGCGCTTCGCAGCTCACCCCACCGGGCAGACGGAGCACGATCTGCGGTGCCGCCGGTGCCGGCACCGCACCGGCTCGTCGCAACGGTTCCGTGACGCAAACCGCCGCAAAACGCGGCGCGCCTGCCGCCCGCTCGCCACGCGGTTTTATCCTGCGGCGCCACTGGGAAAAGGTCGGCGCGGCAACACCCATCGCCCGACAAAACTGCGCCTGGCAGACCCCACTCTCCGCGAATAACACCAGATGCTCTGCCTTCTCCGTCGCCGTCCAGCGTCGCCGCCCTCGCCGTTTGCTTTCAGTGACAGCCGTCAGAGACGGCGGCGCAGTTATCGTTGAGACTCTCGGGGCGGGCGGCGTTGCCGGGTTCATCGCCCGCGAGAATACCAGCCCATGGGCACCGCGTCACCACGTGCTAGTTCGACATGTTCGAAAAAACAACAAAAGGATACACATGAAAAGTAACCCAGACAGTGAAACCAACGCCGCGGTGCAAACCGCCGGCCGGGAGCTGATCGTCTCAGCTCTCCAACGCAACAGCCCACTCGTCGCCATCGCGACGGCCCTGATCGGCCCGATTATCGGGCTCTTCCGGGGCCGCAGGAATGCAACGCCCACCGAGGCGCGAAAGATGAAGCTCGAAAGCTACAGTTCGAGTCCTGTCCCACCGCCTCCCGGTCGCCGCCGGACCTTCCACTCGGGGAAACCCGGTGGTCGCCCGGTAGCATCCCGGTGGCATCCCGGTGGCAACCCGGTGCCCGCCCGGTGCGCACCCGAAGCCCACCCGGTGGCCACCCGGTGCGCACCCGAACAGCACCCGGTGCGGCTGGGCCGAACCTCGCCGCCGGCCCGGGGCGCAGGCGCGGTTAACCATAACAAGGGAGGGCTTTCCCATGGCTAAGTTAACCCTCAACAGCGCCCTGAAGAAAGTCCGTGGCGGAATCGACGACTGGATCTACCGGCGCGTCGGCTCCAAAATGGTCATCAGTCCGCGGCCGGAGCCCAGCACGACTCCGCCGAGCGCCGGCCAGCTTGCGACCCGCAACGCGTTTCGCGCCGCGGCATCGTATGGGCGGGCCGCTCTCGCTGACCCGGTCCGTCGCGCGATCTATGAGGCTGTCGCTCTCAACCAGGAGAAGCCTATCTTCTCCGTGGCGATCGGCGACTTCTTCAACCCGCCGCAGGTGCATATCATCGATGTGAGTGCCTACAAGGG
>CAMAUG010000327.1 GCA_945861255.1 Candidatus Sulfopaludibacter sp. SbA3 | reverse complement strand
GACGGCCCGGAGGACCTATCAACGATCGAGCGGTGTATCACGTGGATTACCAGCGGTCCGCCGATGCTGCCAACCTTTTACAACAATAACTACCAGATCATTCAAACCCACGATCATGTCATGATCATGACGGAGATGGTCCACGATGTGCGCATCATTCCCGTGGACGGGCGCCCCCATTCGGACGTCCGGCAATGGATGGGTGACTCCCGGGGCCACTACGAAGGCGATACGCTTGTGGTGGAAACGATCAATTTCAACGGGAAACGAGGCTGGTTCGGCACTCCGGCGACCGAGGGAGGAGGGGAGAAGCGCCCCGATCAGAAGATGAAGGTGATGGAGCGGTTTACCCGAACAGCCCCGGACGTACTCCTGTATCGGTTTACCGTTGACGACCCGGGCATTTACACAAAGCCATGGTCTGGAGAGATTGAGATGCACACGCTGACGAGTCCCATGGTAGAGTATGCGTGCCTTGAAGGAGATCAGGGAATGGAACTCATGCTCAAAGGGGCGCGAGCCGATGAGAAAGCCGCTGCGGAGGCTGCGCAAAAGAAATCGCGATAGAGTGAAGGGAATAGCCTAGAAAAGGCAGGAGAAGCCACATGAAAAGAACTCGAATGGCTGTTTGCATCGCAGGTCTAGTCTTAGCCGCCGGCATGGCGTGGGCGCACCACGCGCTCGCATCGGAATTTGACGTAAGTAAGCCGGTGCATATCACGGGAGTCGTCGCGAAATGGGAATTGGTCAATCCGCATGCCTGGATTTATATCGATGCAAAAGAAGATAACGGGCAGGTGACTCGCTGGTCGTTTGAAGCGGGGGGCTCACCGAGCGCTCTGATACGGCGTGGTATGAATAAGACTTCCATACCGGTCGGCGAAGTAATTGTGGTGGATGGCTATCGGGCTAAAGATGGATCACCCCGTGCCAGCGGGACAAATCTCACGTTCCCTGACGGGCGAAAGCTCTTTATCGGCTCCGACAACCCAGCCGAATCAGGCCCGACCAAGAAATAGGTTTCGATAGGCCGACAGACGGGCCGTCCAGCAAACGGGAACGGCTTGAGCAGTATTGAGTGTCAGCATGCGATCAGCGTTGATTACGACCTAACTCTAGCCGCTGGCCTACGGATCGCCTTCCTAATTGCTGGCCTTCTTCCGGTAGGGGCCGTAGAGCAACTCCTCGACGAATTCCACACACTTAAATTCGACCAACCGAGCGTTCTTTTCCAAATGCCGATAGATTGGCATGCTGATCTTCCAAGGTCTTGAAAATACCATGGCGTCTTCAATGGTTGCCTCGTAATTGATCACGTCTGGGCTCACGAGTGTGTAGCGCTCCGTCACCTTCAAGCCGGCGCTGTGGAAGTCTCCGGCGCGATCGAACCACGAATGTTCGTTCATATCCGTAACGGTGACCACCAGCGTGTCTTTTTCCCAGCGACCCACTGACTTGCCCATCCAGGAATCGATTGGAGCGGGACCGGGGTCTTTAAGAAAGATGTCGCGATAGGCTCCGTTATATTCATATGCGATGGCAATGTTATTTGCCGTCTGGAAGATCTGAAACGGGTAAGGCATATACGTTGCCCTGGGAACGCCCGGAAGGTAGCATCTTACCTCAGGGTCCAAAGCGAGGCGATTGTCGAAGTTCTTCTTTTTTTGCGCTTCCGCTGCAGGCAAGTAGGGAATGACTCCTCCTTCCACGACGCCCTGCCCGCCAGGCTCCGCCGCTATGGCGCCCAGCGCTGCCACTACGCCTGCCCTTGCTTCGTGCCCTTGCAGATCCCAATTCGCGGTATTCATGACCTGCCAGATACCGTTCAAATTCGGTTTCCCGTCAGGCGTGCGAGGCAGCCTGCTCTGGGCAGCTGCGGGAATCGCCGCCAGCGCACACAGGACCACCAAATTTGTTTTCCAATTTCTGAGGCATGGTTTCATATGATTGGGTTTCCCACTCTGCGCACATTATTATCACCCACGGTATTATAACCCACGGTGGAGGTGCCCGCATTCGAGTTGCGCTCGACGCTGCGGTGAACAGGGAGAATATTCCGCGCTCCCCGATTTTTCCCGAAGAACAGCGCGAAAGCGATTATACCGTGCTAACCAAGCCCGCTTCGCGGCGTCTCGACTATTATGGAGGCCATGGCTACCGCTGGTTCTTTCAAGTCCGCCCCGCGCGCCCATACGAGCGTTCTGGCGGCCGCCGAAAAACGGACACTGATCTGGATCGCGCAGCGCCTGCCGGACTGGGTGAACTCCGACCACCTGACTGGTCTCGGGTTCGTCGCGCTGCTGGCGGCCGGTGGAGCCTACTGGTACGCCGGGCGACATCCGCGTATGTTGTTGCTGGCGATTGTGTTTCTGGCCTTGAATTGGTTTGGTGATTCGCTCGACGGCACGTTGGCGCGCGTCCGCAACAAGCAGCGTCCGCGCTACGGGTTTTACGTGGACCACATCCTCGATTGCATCGGCATGACGTTCCTGATGGCAGGCATCGCGCTGTCAGGCTACATTGGCCACGGCGTGGCGGCGGCGTTCCTGATCGCGTACTTGCTGGTATCGATCGAGGTCTTCCTTGCCACGTACACCATCGGCACGTTCCATCTATCGCACTGGAACTTCGGGCCGACCGAGCTGCGCATCCTGCTTTCCATCGGGAATCTTGTGGTCCTCTGGCGGCCGCATGTGTTGATCGCGGGCGGCCAATATCTGCTGTTTGACGTGGGTTTTACCCTGGGGGCGGCGGTGCTGTTGCTGATTCTGATGCAGACCGCGGTGCGCCACACAGTCCAGTTATATAAGGAAGAAACCAAGCCATGATCCGCTGGCTGAAGTTCAGCGCGGTGGGCGTGATCGGCATCGGCGTGCAACTGGCGGCGCTGGCGATTCTGGTGCGCTGGGGCGTGCACTACCTGGCAGCCACGGCGATCGCGGTGGAAGCCGTGCTGTTGCACAATTACGTCTGGCATAAGTACTGGACATGGGCCGGCCGGGAGAGGCGCTCCGGGCGCTTGTTACGGTTTCACTTGGCGAATGGCCTGGTCTCCATCGCTTCCAACCTAATTTGGATGCGAGCGCTCACTGGCTGGCTGGAGGTGCCGCCGGTGCCGGCCAATCTGGTTGCCATCACGGCGACCGCATTGCTGAACTTCGCCTTGGCGGATCGCTGGGTGTTCGGCGAAAATCGCTAGGGGATGACGTTGGCGGAAACTCGCCGCAGGGCGACAGTAGCTACTTGCCGGGACGGTTCGGCCCCTGGGCCAGCATCTTAATGCGATACACGCTCTCGCGCGCGGTGACGTACAGCGTCTTTTTGTCCACGCCGCCGAAAGCGCAGTTGGCGGGCTGCTTGGGGGTCTTGATGACGCCGAGGAACTTACCCGCGCGGTCGAAAATCTGGATGCCCACGCCGCTGGTCAGGTACACGCGGCTTTCGCGATCGATACAGATGCCGTCGCCCATGCTGAACCCGTTGGTCAACTGCGGCACTGCCACGAATACGCGCTTATTTTTCGCGCTGCCGTCCGGTTGCACATCGTAGGCCCATAGGTTGACGCCCCTGAAGTCCGCCACCAGCAACGTTTTTCCATCCGTGCTGAGCGCCACGCCGTTCGGGAACTTCATTTCGCCGTCGATCCTAATGGGTTCGGTTTTGCCCGGAGCCAGATAGTAAATGTCGCCGTGCTTGTCGGGCGCGTCCATGGGTTGCGTGCCGGGATCGGTGAAATAAACACCGCCCTTGGCATCCAGGATCAGGTCATTGGGCGAGCCGAGCGGCTGGCCGTTGGCCTTATCGACAACGTCGACTGGCTGGCCGGTCTGATTGGCGCGGCTGATGCGCTTGCCGGTGGCCGGGGGCGCGCCCGCACCCTCGGCGGAGTACAGGTCTCCGGACTTGCTGAACGCCAATCCATTGGCTCCGCGCGATTCCTCGCGCACAACAGTTACCTTGCCTGCGGTGTCCAGCTTGTACAGCTTGCGGGCGCGCACATCGGTGAAATAGACGCTGCCATCGGGCGCGCCGACGGGGCCTTCAGTGAATACGAAGCCTTCCTGGACGATTTCAACCGGCGTGCCCGCGGCGATGACGCCCGGGATGGCGGTCTGCGATTGCGCATGGGCGAATGCGGCGGCCAGAAAAACGAGAGCGGCCAAATTTCGATGGAACATGGTGAGTAACTCCGTACCCGCGATTATACGCCCGGGAAAAGCCGGCCGTTGACGTGCCACTTCAGTTCGATCTGATTGCGGTCGTACGGAGTTTCCCGCATAGAGACCGTTCGAACAGAGTCTGCTCTAATTTATGATAGCGTCCCTCTCTTGCAGTTTCGAAGTTTCTGGCATTTCGAGAAAGTCATGCTCTGACCGTGGGCCCTGTGCAGTTTCCATGTGCGCAACCCGCCGTAACTGTCTTCCATGCGTTTTTGC
>CAMAUG010000326.1 GCA_945861255.1 Candidatus Sulfopaludibacter sp. SbA3 | reverse complement strand
AATCGAACGGTTGAACGGAATTCAATGCCGCCACCACGTCGCCCATCGAGTACGCGCTGACCGCCGGCGCGCCCCCCGGCCCGCCGAAAAACGCCCGGCAGAAAGAGTCCAGCGACTTTGCGCCTCCACTCAGCTTCCGGATCCGGGTGTCCACCTCCAGCCATACCAGCGCGCCTTCCGAGTAGAAGTCGATGCCGCGCCGCAGCGCCGCGTAATCCTCACGCGCGTTGAAGAGTATGGGCGCGGAAATGGAAGTATCCGCCAGGGAACGCCACGCCCGGCCCGTCTGGTGGTCCAGCCTAGCGCCGATGTCCGCGAGCCATTCCTGAAAACGGGGAGCATCCACCAGGCCCGAGCGCGCCGCCAGCACCTCTCCCAGATACTCCGTCAGTCCTTCGTAAATCCACACGAGCTCACTGTTCGCCGGCTCCTGATAGTTCTTCAGCGCGAGCCCCGCGGGCCGCCGGTACTTTCCATTCCAGGAGTGCACGAACTCATGCGCCATGAGATCCGCGGACAGTTGATGCGTGCTCACGTCCAGTAGCGCATTTTCCTCCAGACGGTTGTCGCTCGATTCGTGATGCTCCAGGCCGAAGTGGGCGACGTGATCGCTGAGTGTGAGCAGGAAATGATACTCGCCATAATGCCGCACGCCGAAAAGAACCGAAGCCTCGGCGGCCAGTTTCTTGTAGCGGTCCGTCCATTCCGGGGTCACGGCAATGGCCCGTTCGGTGTCCCCGGCGATGTGCATGAAGTGGCGCGCGCCGCCGGCGTCACCCAGATCCACCGTACGGTAATGCGCGCCCGCGGAGACGGGTGAATCCACCAGGGTGGTCAGTGAGACCGGGTGGAATTCCAGATTTTCCCCGGATCGTTTCGCGATGGCCAGCGCCGTCCCGTACCGCCAGCCTCGCGGCAGCCGCAGGTTGGCCTGAACGAGTACGTCGTCCGAAGCTGACCCGCGCGGGTAGAGCAGGAACTGGTTCCAATTGATCACGGCCAGCTCAGTGGTCATGGAGGACCCGGCGCTGAAGCCTCCCGACGCGGGCGGGGAAATGAAATCGAAGCTCGCTGTGAGGGAAGTGGCTCCGCCGGGCACGGTCACGTTGAACGCATAAAGATCGGTGGGATCGCGCCGCCAGTCGAGCGATTGACTCGTGACCTCTGAAATCGCCGGACCGTGCGCCTTAAATTTCAGTGACACCACGTCGGCAATGGGTCCCGTGGGTCCGTGTTCGCCAGGAATCCACTTGGGATAGACCAGCGTCAGAGGTCCGGGGGTGGCGGGAACACTCAATTGAACGTGAATCAAGCGGCGCGGGGCATCCGCGGCGTCCACCATCAGCCGCAGGACACCTTGCTGCGCCTGCGTGAGGACGGCGAATAAGAGGAAAACGGCGCACCGGAGCATTTCTCAAATGGTAGCAGCGGGCGACGGGCGGCCGTTCCGGGCCCGATGGTACTCTGAGTACCGTGCATGCCTGAACTTCCGGACATCACAGTCTACCTGGAGGCGCTGGACGCCCGGATCATGGGCACTACGCTTCAGCGCGCTGAAATCGCCGGGCCGTTTTTGTTGCGAACGGTCGAACCTGCGCCGGCTGCCGCGGCCGGGCGCGTAGTGACGGGCTTGCGCCGGATCGGTAAACGCGTTGCCATTGGCTTGGAAGGTGATTTGTGGCTGGTACTGCACCTGATGATCGCGGGCAGGCTGCACTGGAGCCCCAAGTACAAGAAGCCCGATGGCCGGAGGACGCTGGCGGCATTTGTGTTCGACAGCGGATGCCTCACGCTTACCGAGGCTGGTTCGCGCAAACGCAGCTCGCTGCACGCCGTGGACGGGCGCGGTTTGAATGAACTCGATCCTGGCGGCATCGATGTTCTTGAATCCACATCCCAGGATTTCGCTCACGCACTGACTCGGGAAAACCACACGCTCAAGCGCGCACTCACCGATCCGCACCTGTTTTCCGGTATCGGCAACGCGTACTCGGACGAGATTCTGCACCGTGCGTGGCTTTCACCGGTGATGCTGACCTCGCGCCTGTCGGCCCAAGAGATTGAAACGCTGCATTCCGCCACCATAGAGGTACTGCACGAGTGGATCGAGCGCCTCCGCGAACAAGCGGCCGGCAAATTCCCGGAGCACGTCACGGCGTTCCGGCCGGACATGGCCGTCCATGGACGCTACGGCCAACCGTGTCCCCGTTGCGGCGCGAAAATCCAGCGCATCCGCTACGCCGATACTGAAACCAACTATTGCGCCCCGTGCCAGGCGGGCGGGAAGTTACTCGCCGATCGCGGATTGAGCCGCTTGTTGCGGCAGGACTGGCCCCGTACGATTGAAGAATTGGAGCAACGCCGCGCGAGCGCTTTGGGCTGAAGCCTGGCGGGAGCTACCTTTCTTTCTGGCGGGCGGTTTTCTTCACGGCGATGGCCATCCCGCTCCAGGCCTCGTCATACGAACAAATCTTGTAGTCCACCAGGCCGATTTCCAAAATCGCGCGCCGCACCAGATTCCCGTCCAGTCCGTCGCGCTTGTTCTTGCGCCATAGCACCCAGACACGTCCGCGCGCCGCGGTATCGCGAAGCCGTCGCAAGGAAGATTGGAACCCGGCCGGATCGTGAAAGAACCACAGAGTGATGGCGCCTGGACCCGCATCATCTTCGATCACCTCAGCACCTTCCGGAAGCCCCGCCAGAGCCTTCGCGTAATCCGAGGGCGGATCAATGGCCGCCACGCGCGCGCCTTTGCCGATGCCGAGCTTTTGCACGACGCTGCGATGCGCGAAGCGGTCCATCATGCGGGTGGGAACCACCGAGGCCGCGGGCGGACTGGCGATCGCAGCCTTGAGCGCGGTCACGAGTTTTGCGCGTGTCGTGTAAGTCGCATCCGGCAAAAGCTTCCGAATGCTCGCCAGCTTTTCCGCTTCCCCATCGACAAAGACGATGGGCGCCTGCCGGGTGGCCTTCGATCCGCGCAGCGCCACCGCCACTTCGCGGCCCTGCGAAGGCATGCGTGTCAAGTCGATCACAAAAGCCGCGGGCGGAGTAGCGCGTGCTGCCCGGAAGGAAGCGAAGGCTTCATCGTAATCCACCTTATGGCCGTCGCGCCGCAGCAGCGCGATCAACGGCTTCGCCTCGCCGGCCTTCCAGTGGAACAGTCGTACGCGAGCCACGGCGGGTCACTCCTCCAGGACGCACACATCGCGCAAGTTCCGGTAATCCTCCGCGTAATCCAGGCCGTAGCCAACCACGAATTTGTCCGGAATCTGGAAGCCCGTGTAATTCACTTTGACGGGGCGCACGCGGCGTGACGGCTTATCGAGCAGCGTGGCGACGCGCAACGTGGCGGGCTTGCGTTGCTCCACCAGTTTCATCAGGTACGCCAAGGTCAGGCCGGTATCGACAATGTCTTCCACCAGAACCACGTGCCGGCCCTCCACGGTGACGTCCAGGTCTTTGGTCACGCGCACTTCGCCGGAACTGGTGGTGCCGGCGCCGTAGCTCGATATGCCGATAAACTCCAGGCGCGTGGGAGTCTTCATTGCACGTGCCAGGTCGGCCATGAAGATGAAAGCTCCCTTGAGGACGCCGATCAGGTATACGGGTTCGCCCGCGTAGTCGCGGTCCATCTCAGCCGCCATGGCTTCGATGCGTGTCTGGATCTGCTGAGCGGGGATCAAGATCTCGAGCGAGGGCATCTGCGTCGATTGTAACGAAAAAGCACCTGCCGGTCGACGCCTCGCCGCTCCCGCCTTTGCCCGCGCGGATGCTACGATGAGACTAGTTATGGGTTCGTTGTCGCCGCGGCTCCAGATGCGGGTCGCGCAGAAGCAGATACTAACACCGGGATTGGTCCAGATGGTCAGCCTGCTCCAGCTGAACCGGCTGGAGCTGAAAGAGATGATCTCGGCGGAAGTCGCACAGAATCCGGTATTGGAGGATTCAGCCGATGGTGGCGAGGAGCTTAGCCCCGAAGAACTTCAGCCTTTGCTCGAGGCCGAGCGGGTCTCCAACCCCTCCGATCAGTCCATCCTGGACGTCACGGCGGGGCCCCCCGAAGTTGATACGGACGCGGTCGACGCCGACGCCGGCTTTGCCGCTACCGATGCGGTTGAGGCCTTTCTTGCCGATGCCGGGCTTGCGCCGTCCGTAGCCGAAACGGCCGCCGGCGAAGCGCCGGAAACGCCCGAGGTCAAGTCCACGGACCCGTTCGATGAGATCGATTTTGGATCGTACTTCGACGATTATCTGGACCCCGGCTACAAGAGTCCTGCCTCCGAAGTCTCCGAAAAACCGTCCTTCGAAACGTTTCTTTCCTCTCCGGTCACTCTCAGCGACCACCTTCGTTCGCAGCTCGCGCTGGTGATTATGACGGAAGCCGTACGCGATGCCGCGGAAAGCATCATCGGCAACTTGAATGAAAACGGATACCTGATGTCGCCGGCCGCTGAGATCGCCGCCGCCGAAGGG
>CAMAUG010000325.1 GCA_945861255.1 Candidatus Sulfopaludibacter sp. SbA3 | reverse complement strand
GCGATGGCCCGCGCGGCGGCGGACCAGTGCGCCCTCGATCGCGTCTTGTTCATCCCGGCGGGCAATCCTCCGCACAAGGAAGTGAACACACCCTATGACCACCGGCTCCCTATGGTGGAATTGGCGTGCGCGGCCGACCCGCGTTTCATCGCGTCGCGCCTGGAAGAGGGCAGCGCCAAGAGCTATTCCATCGACACCATCGAAAAGATCCACTCGCACGAGCCGGCCGCCGAATTGTTCTTCCTGATCGGTTCGGATGCGTTTGAGGAACTCCGGACGTGGCGCCGTTGGCAGGATGTGGTGCGCGCGGTGGAATTCATCGTGATCGCCCGGCCGGGACACGCCATCCTCAACATTCCGGGTGCGCGCGTGCACCGCGTGGAGATGCCGGAGTCGGCGGTGTCGTCATCGGAAATCCGCGGGGCCGTGGCCGCCGGACAAACTTCTGGCGATCTGCCCTCACCGGTAGCTGCATACATCGCGAAGCACGGGCTCTACAGGTGATACACTGGCTCTCACTTCGTGCAACGAAATTTCACAGTCGCGATCTGCCTGCTGGCCGCGGTGGCCGCCGCGAATGGCGCCAATCCCGAAGATGAATTCGCCGGAACGGTCAAGGGGTTCTTCGGGGTGGATTTTGTCGACGATTGGGCCGCCGTGGAAAAACTGCCTGGCGTGAAGTGGGCGCCTTTGCCGCTGACGATGCTGCAAAACTGTTTGCCCGATGGCGGGTGCTTCACGCGCCAGGGCGCGGCGGCGATGGGAGGCAGAACGCTGACCGTGATGGCCACGGGCGCCCGTACGATTCCCGTCAACATCTATTTCCGCAATACCTCGGCGCCGTTCGGAGAGTCCGCCGTGGTGGCCGCGCTGAAGCGGGCGGCCCTTTCAAGCGAGCTGGTCCGCTGCCCCATTGAGGCAGGCAGCGGCGGAACGAATTGGTATCGCGTCAGCGGCGCGAATACACGCGCAGGTTATCTCTCGATCCAGTCTTCCTGTAATGGAAGGCCTTGTGAAGGATTCGTGCTGATCTCCGGCCAGGACCTGCCGCCGCTGCAGCCCAATCAATTGCGTTTGTACACGGAGCAATGTTCGGCGACGGGCGCCACGAGAGCGCCAGTCTCCACGGCGATGCCGCACGAGATGCTGGCGAGTACGCTAGCGGCCCTCTTGCCTTCGTCGGTTGGTCCCGCGCTGTATGACTGGAAGGCTCTCGCGAGTTTGCCGGCCGGTATCCAATGGAATCCCGCGTATTCCGGCGGAGCCAACAAGAATGCGGGGATGCAGTCGGGGCAACTGACCGTCGCGGGCCGCACATTCTCAATTCTGGCGAGCGGTTCCGCCACGCAGGTCAAGACCATTCAGGTGGATGAAATCGGCCGCATGCACCCGCGCGGCGAGGATCTGCTGGGCGTAGTGCGCGGAGAGGGCTTCACCGTGACGCTCGCGCGCTGCGGCCCGGTCTACACGGAGTCCACCAACAATTGGTACAGCGTGGCCAGCGCGAAGACGCGGCCCGTCATGCTCAAACAATCCATCGGGTTCGAAGGCAATCTGGCGCAGGATGCATATGAGCTTCGGCTGGACGCCGGCCTTCCGGCACGCGATCCGCGCGACCGCGATCCGGGCGTGAGCGGGTGTCAGTAGCGCTTCGAGCCACGGGCAGGTTGGACAGGTTGGATCCCTTGATTGTTTTCACTGTCTGTTCCACAATAGAACCACATGGACAAGACGATTCATAGGTATAGCAGCCTCGACGCGATGAAGACCGACGAATACCGCGCGTGGCAGAAGTTGCTGCCCAGCGAACGGCTGAACGCCGCCGCCGAGCTGTCGATTGGTGCGTACCGCATGCAGGAGTCGTCCAAAAATGTTTCCGCCGGACTTCAAAGAACTCTTGTCCGTCTTCAACAGCCGGAAAGTTAGATACCTCCTGATTGGCGGCTACGCCGTTTCGCTTCACGCACAGCCGCGCGCAATCACGGATTTGGATCGGTTGGTCAGCCCCGATGCCGGTAATGCCAAGGCGCCTTATTCCGCGTGAGCCGAATTCGGAGCGCCGCGTCGGCGTTGTGGATGAAGCAACGGAGAGGAGCGGAAACGATCGGGGCGCTTGTTCTCCGCACAGGAGTTTCGACGGCGGGAATGAGTTTCCACGATCCCTCCTCCCCGCTCGCCGAGGCCACGGGGGAATTTCAGGAATTTCCTGCGGAACGAGATACATCCCCCGCTCCCTTGTTACCTTGAAATGTTATACTTGAAATTCGGCTTCAATGGCCGCTGGGGTGCGTTGTGTTCTTTCATGTTAGGGACTTGGGCATCCGCGCCGCGCGTTTTGACGTGGAGGTCGCTCCCGGTCAGATTGATTACCAGGACGGTAACCTTAGGCAAGCCAATGTTTTAAAGGCGTCCGGGAAGGCCGAGTTGGTCACCGGAGCCCTGGGTGAAATGCGGGTTTCCGGGCACGCATCGGTCGTGATGGAATACGATTGCGACCGCTGTCTGGAACCGGCCAGGTATCCTGTCGATTCCGATTTCACGTTGTACTATCGTCCGGTGGACGAGGGCTACGGCGACGAAAAAGAGATCGACGGCGGCGAGGCGGAAATGGGCTTCTATGAAGGGGATGGAATGGAGCTCAACCACGTGCTTCGCGAGCATGTTTTGCTGGCGCTGCCGATGCAGCGCGTGTGCGGCGAAAGCTGCAAAGGAATTTGTCCGGTCTGCGGGCAGAACCGGAACCAGAAGGAATGCCAGTGCCGGGCGGTGGCCAGCGACGATCGGTGGTCGGCGCTGAGAGAAATTTCGACCGCTGGCCGGGGCTGAGAACAGTATTGAAGTAGAGACGAATCGATGCCAAATCCAAAACGAAGACACTCCCAGCGCCGTACCGCGGCACGCCGCACTCATGACTCGCTGCGGCGGGCCGTGCTGTCGGAGTGCCCCAATTGCCACGAGCCCAAGCTCCCTCACCGCGTCTGCGCCAAGTGCGGCAAGTATAAAGGACGCGAAGTCATTGAAGTTGTCGAAGAATAGCCATTAGCCTGCGTACGCTCTCATGCTGACCATCGCGGTCGACGCCATGGGGGGCGATCACGCCCCTAAGTCCGAAGTTGAAGGCGCCATTCGCGCGGCCTCCGAGTTTGGCGTCAAAGTCATTCTCGTCGGCCTCGAGGACGTAGTCCGCGCGGAGATGGCGCAGCATCACAACGCGGCCGGCTTGCCTATCACAATCCAGCATGCCGATGAAGTCATCAGCATGGAGGACGCGGCGGCAAAGGCCATTCGAACCAAGAAGAATTCGTCGATTCACGTCGCCTCCCGCCTGCTGCGCGATGGTGTGGCTCAGGGTTTCGTGTCGGCCGGCAACACTGGTGCGGTCATGGCCACCGCCAAGATGATTCAAGGCATGGTGCGCGGCGTGCAGCGTCCCGCGCTTGCTTCGGCTTTTCCCACGCTGAAAGGTACGCCTGTCGTGGTGGTGGACGTGGGAGCCAACGTGGATTCCACCCCCACCATGCTCGCCCAATTCGCCGTGATGGGCGAAATTTATTCGCGCATTATTTTTCATATCAAGCGCCCCCGCGTGGGCCTGCTCTCCATCGGCGAAGAAGAGCACAAGGGCAACGATCTTACCAAGGGCGCCACGCCCCTGTTGAAATTATTGCCGCTGAATTTCATTGGCAACGTGGAGGGCCGCGACCTTTACTCCGGCCTTGCCGACGTGGTGGTATGCGACGGCTTCACCGGCAATGTAGCGCTGAAGGTCAGTGAAGGATTGGTGGAAATGATGCAAGGGATGCTGCGTGAATCGCTGGCTTCCACCATCACGCGCAAGCTCGGTTACGTTCTATCGCGCCAGGCATTCACCGATTTCCGCAAACGCGTCGACTACTCCGAGTACGGCGGTGCTCCGCTGTTAGGCGTCAAAGGCGCGAGCATCATCTGCCACGGCCGCTCCAACGCGAACGCCATCAAGAATGCCATTCGCGTGGCGGCGGAATTCGCCCAAGGCAGGATTAATGAGAGAATAGAAGAGGAATTGGATCGCACCGCGTTTCACGCTGTTGCCAAATGAGAGTCGCTAAGGCGTCCATCTTCGCCGTATCCGCGCTGGCGCTTGCCATGTCCGGCGCCGTCTTCGCGCAACGCCTGGATCCCATTCAATGGACGCTGACGTCGGATGCGGCCAGCGCTCCGGCTGGTGCCTCCGTTACGCTCCACCTGAAGGCCACGTTTCAGGAGGGCTGGCACCTATATTCACTGACTACGCCCAAGGGCGGTCCCATCCCCACCACCGCTGCATTGTCCGGGAATCCGGCTGTGGCATCCGCCAGAATCTACCAGCCGCCACCCGTTCGCAAGTTCGACGGAAACTTTAATCTGGATACGGAAACGTTTGAAAAGGAAGTAGATCTGCCTGTGGTCGCCACGCTTTCGCGGGACGTCAAGCCGGGTCCACTGGACCTGACGGCCAGCGTCCGTTATCAGGCATGCAATGA
>CAMAUG010000324.1 GCA_945861255.1 Candidatus Sulfopaludibacter sp. SbA3 | reverse complement strand
TCGGTGCCCGGCATACTGATCATCCATTCGGCGTTACTGACCTGCGCGGAAAGATCGGCGGACGGCCTCAACTGCAGGTCGGCCGCGGTAGTTTTTCCGGCGGCGACTTCGGCCGGCGCCGGCGCCTCCAATTCATAGCCCACAGCGTGGATGCTGAGCGTGTACCGGCCGGGTTCCAGATGGCTGGCGGGGAATTTGTAGCGGCCGGAGGCGGCGGTTACCACCGTAGTGGTGATGGTGGAGCCGGCTTTCTTGGCGCTGACCAGCACGCCTTCCATGGCCCCTTCCCGCGGTGAGGTGACTTGACCGGCCAGCGCAGCCGCGGCTGACGTCTGGCTCCGGACAGGCGTGGAGCCGACGAAAAAGAGAGTCGCCGCGACGGTGGCCAACCCCATTGTGGTGAAACGCACGGATAGAACTCCTTCGATTCACGGTTCGTGGTCTGGGAGGCAGTGTAACATAACGTGGTCGCGGGAAATGCCGGCCGGACGCGGAACCGCATTTGCCGATCCACGCGATCCCAATTGCGCTCCACGCGCCGCCGCTTACAGCCGCAGGCCGTTTCGCAAGACCGCCGCGCGGGTGATCTGCTTGATGGAAGGGGTGCCGCATTGGCGCATGGTCAGCTCGAGTTCCGCGCGCAGGATATCCAAGACTTTTTCGACGCCCTCCTGCCCGAACGCCGAGAGTCCCCAAATGTAAGGACGGCCGATGCCCACGGCCCGCGCGCCGATGGCCAGAGCCTTGTACACGTCCGAGCCGCGCCGGAACCCGCCGTCGACCAGGACGGGGATGCGGGCGCCCACCGCGTCCACCACTTCAGGAAGAATGTCGATGGTGCCCCGTCCTGTTTCGGTGGCGCGTCCGCCGTGGTTTGAAACGATGACGCCATCCACGCCGTGTTCGAGTGCCAGCCGCGCATCTTCAGCCGTGTCGATTCCCTTGAGAACCAGCTTCATCCTGGTCAACTTTTTCAGACGATCCACGTATGCCCAAGTGGCTTCGGGCGGGTTGATCAAGCCGGACAAGCCCGCGAACATCGGCTTCCCTCTGCTGCTCCCCGTATTCGCGCCAGCGGTGGGCGAATTCGTATGGCAGTTCAAGCAATCGCGCGTGTCGGTGCGGGTGAGGCGCGTGGCTGTTTCCGAATTGCGGCCCGCCAGAAGATCGATGGTCCACGCCAGCACCGGGCAGCCCGCGTCTTCCACGCGCTTGACCAGCTTTTCCGTCTCGTTCCACGACGGCGGCATGTAAAGCTGAAACCAGGGCGGGGTGCCCAGCGCCTTGGCCACGTCCTCCACCGGCACCGAGGTAACGGTGGAAAGCATCTGCATGGCTTTCTTCGCGTTGGCCGCGCGGGCCGTGGCCAGCTCGCCCTGCGGATGGAACGCTCTCTGGCTGCCCACCGCGCTGACGTAGATCGGCATGTCCCACGCCGCGCCGAGGACTTCGGTCTTGAGATCGGCCTTCGACACATCCACCAGGCGGCGCGCGCGCAGCTGGTAATGCGCGAAGGCCTCGTGATTCATGCGTAGCGTGGCGTCGTCATCCACGCCGGTGGCCATGTAACCCCAGTGCGCCGGAGGCAGCGCCGCGTGCGCCCATGGTTCGAAGTCCATCACATTGAGCGCGTCTCTTAAGTTGGGCGAATTGGGCGCCGCGCCGGACGGGGCAACGCCCTGCGCCCAGGCATGCGCGGCCAACGGACTGGCGGCCAGAAAACGGAGAAACTCACGGCGTGGAGCAATGGGAGACCTCATGTCTGGCTATTGTACTCGACGCGGGGTCCATTTGAATTTTCGGGCGTGGGGGGCCCGCAGAAACTAGGTCTTAGCCTTGGCTTCCAGGGCTTCTTGCATCTCTTCAAGGATCGCCTGCGCCGCTTCCCTTGGACCGATATGCAGTTCAGGATGAATAATGGGCCTTCCCAGCACTAGATAATCAGCCCCAGCTTCTATAGCTTCCCTGGGGCTCATCCTGCGTTTTTGATCGTCCTCCGGGGAACCGTCTGGGCGGATACCCGGCGTGATTACAAGAAGGCTTTTTCCTCGGTCGGTCGCGAGCTTCTTAATTTCCTTGGCTTCCCTCGCGGAAGAGATCACCCCATCGCAGCCCGCATCCAAAGCTTTCTGAGCCCTGAAGACCACCAACTGTTCGACCGAATGATCCGTGTAGCCCATTTCATGGATGTCGTCCTCGTCCATGCTGGTCAGGACAGTAACGGTAAATAGCTTTAGCTTGCCGGAGCGTCCCTGGACCGCAGCCCGCATAACCTTGCTGGAGCCGTGAATGGTTACAAACTCAACGCCTAGTTTGGCGGCTCGTTCTACCGCCACCTTGACAGTCTCCGGGATGTCATGGAACTTGTAGTCTAGGAAAACCCGCTTGCCACGGCCTAGGAGTTCCTCAATGAAGCTTTGGGCTCCAGAGGCGAGCTGTAGAACCAAGCCGACCTTGAAAAAATCGACTAGCCCCTCAAGCGTATCCACTAGTTCCCTAGCGGCAGCCACGCTCTCCACGTCCAGCGCGACTATCAGCTTTTCTTTGGCTTGTTCGATCGGCATAATGTCAGCAGACAATTCATAATACGACGCAGCGCTCATTTGGAATTAGCTCCTTACGGTTGGGGACACAAACAGGGGAGGCAGTCGAATAACGATGGCACTGGTCAATCGGCATCAGTTGGAACGAAGCTCCCATTGTAAGCACAAACACCAGATGCGAACAACTTTCTTTCTTTTCGTTCCGATGTCAAGGAGAACTGCTAGTAGTCGCCCTCCGGGAGATGAGTTCGACTTTATCGTTGCTATAATGTTACTCCACAACATCTTCCAGTGTAAATGTCTTATTTAAGCTTCACAGAGTTTGGCGCCATGTCAAAATCGGCCATTTTCAGGTGGACCCACTACCTGGCGGACGGCTTGGAGATCCTCTTGGCCGTGCACCTGGGAGCGAATTGAGACATGTGAACACACCCCGCCTTAGAGGGCGCGCCATATGCCCGCGTCACTTCGGCCTCTTCCCGCGCGTCTTAGCGCCCTTCGCCGAGATCTGGGAGCGGCTTCCTCGCGGGCATGGCTGCCGCGCGTGCCAGACCGCCCTTACGCCCCAGAGAGGCCGCCACCAGGGTCCTTCGCGACCGGCTGCTCGGTCTTCGACCTCTCTCCTCCAGACTCCACGAACACGTTCGTTTATGATTCCGGACCTTAAGGATGATGGTGTTGGCACGGGCGGTCCAAACAAAGGGTTGGGGATGGAGTTGTTTTCACGCACCCTGCGGAATTTCAGATCAAACTGATCACTACCGCGCCGTCACCCGCCCCACGGTACACTGGAAATATTCCCGCGGTTCGCTTCGCCGTTTCGGCTCCAGCTTTTCGCGATTTAATACCATCATGAACCTGAAGATTCTCATCCTGCCCGGCGACGGTATCGGCGCCGAAGTCACCAGCGCGGCTGTCGATGTTCTGCGCGCGGTTGCGAAGAAGTTTGGACACACGCTGGAGTTGAGCGAAGGCTTGATCGGCGGTGTTGCGATTCACAAGACCGGTACGCCGCTCCCGCAAGACACGCTTGATAAGGCGCTGGCGGCCGACGCCACA
Organism: Candidatus Sulfopaludibacter sp. SbA3; assembly: GCA_945861255.1. Classification (GTDB taxonomy): domain Bacteria; phylum Acidobacteriota; class Terriglobia; order Bryobacterales; family Bryobacteraceae; genus Palsa-187. The sequence continues at coordinate 911 of CAMAUG010000324.1, read as the reverse complement.
CTGATGGGCGCCGTGGGGTTGCCGGAATTCGACAACGCGCCGCCCGGCAAGCGTCCCGAAAAAGGACTGCTGGGCATCCGCGCCGCGCTGGACGTTTTCGCGAACCTGCGGCCCGTGCGCACTTATCCGGAGCTGATCGATTCTTCTCCGCTCAAGAATCACATCGTCGACGGCACGGACATGATTATCGTGCGTGAACTGACCGCCGGCTTGTATTACGGACAGCCCCGTGGGATTGAAAACGACCGTGCCTTCAACACCATGTCCTACACGCGCGCCGAAATCGAGCGCGTTACGCACACCGCGTTCAAGCTGGCGCGCAACCGCCGTAAGCTGGTCACCAGCGTTGATAAGTCCAACGTGCTGGAAGTCTCGCAGTTCTGGCGCAAGGTAGTGATTGAAGTCGCCGCGCAGTATCCCGACGTTAAACTGGAGCACATCCTGGTGGATAACGCCGCCATGCAAATGGTACTGCGCCCCACGCAGTTCGACGTAATGCTGACGGAGAACACGTTCGGCGATATTCTGAGCGATATCGGCGGCATTCTGGCGGGGTCCATCGGCATGTTGCCTTCGGCGTCGCTCGGCGAGAAAAAGGGTTTGTATGAGCCGGTGCACGGCTCGGCGCCGGACATCGCCGGGCAGAACAAGGCCAATCCACTGGGCGCCATCGGCAGCATGGCGGCGATGCTCGAATACACCTTCGACCTGGTGAATGAAGCCAACGCGGTGAATGCGGCCATCGGCAAGGTGCTTGCTTCCGGGCGGGTCACGGCGGATCTGAAACCGAAAGGAACGCCCGCCACCACCGATCAGGTGGGCCGGGCGGTCAGTGAGGCGTTATGAACTCAAACGGAAAATCAAGCGCGCGGCCGCGTACGACAGCCGAAAAAATCTGGGACAATCACGTG
>CAMAUG010000323.1 GCA_945861255.1 Candidatus Sulfopaludibacter sp. SbA3 | reverse complement strand
GCGCGTTCTCGGCGACCCCCACCGGCTCTTCCTCCGACGACTGCGCCCAGGCGCGCAAGATTCCGATCAGCAGCGGCACGATCCCCGGACCCGCTTGCACCATGGCCTTCACTTGCACGGGGTCCAGGTCGGCGGCTTCCAGCAGCTCTTGGATGAGACGGTGCGGACGCAGCCGTTCCGTCACGTCCAAAGGCTCCAGATCCCGTCGCGACCGGAACGCTTCGACTGCGCCCCTCAGCTGCTCGGACGGTGTCAGATCTCCGTCTTCTTCCGTGGATTCGAATAGGGCGAATTCGGGTAAGCTGTCCACCTCCGCCAGGGCCGCTTCATCCAGCAGTATTTTCCGGAGCGCAAGCTCGATCAGTCCGGCGGACAACGGATCTTCTGGGGATGCGGCGGTTCCCGCGAGCCGGGAAAGAGCCATGTAGGGGAACCAATAGCACGGATTGGCCGCAGCGGCGCGCCACAGGTAATCCTCGGCGCCCCGCACATCTCCTGCTTCCTCGCGCAGCGTGGCAACTTTGGACAGCGCGATGTAGTCGTTGGGGTCCAACTCCAGCAGCATCGTATACCCGCGCTCGGAGGAGATGACGCCGCGCTCGATATCATCCACCGTTTTTCTGCGAGTCTCGAGGATGGATTCGGGAAGGAATAGCATGGAATCCAGCAGCGTACCACGAGTGCAAAGGCTGCGGGAAGCAGTGCGAGCACGCGTCAACTCAGCACGGCGTGGCCACCCTCTGGGGCGCCGCGCGAGACGCCGGAGCGAGAAACACGATTCCTCAAATAAGGTCTTCCCCCGAGCGACTTCCCGGTCTTTTCTCCGTACGCTTGGAATCATGGGATTCCTCGTGCTCCTGTTCCTGGCCGTTTCCGTGAAGGAAGATCAGACGCCGTTGCGTTCCGGCTGTTCCGCGGATGCCCGTGTGATCGCGCCGCTGCCCGCAGGAACGCCGGTTCAACTTCGGTACTCGCTTTCAGGCGAGAGCGTTCCGTGTTACAAGGTCGCCATCGATCTGGATGGGAAGCATCTGGACGGCTATCTTCCGGCCAGCGTGATGGATGGACTGGAAACATTCGCGAAAGCGCGCCAACAGGCGGCCTGGGTGGAAACCAAGGCAACGCCTCCGGTGGACGCCAAACCCGTGGCCAACGTGGGTATTAAGGTAAAGGGCAGCGCTGCCGCACTCCACGCTCAGGAGTTGATTAACGAAAGCCGTTACGACGAGGCACTGACGGTGTTGGACGCGGAGATCCGGAGGCGTCCGGAAGCCGGCTTGTTCGCGTTGGCCGGCGTCGCGGCGTGGCGTGGCGACGACAATCGGCGGGCGCTCGCCTACTTCCATAAGTCGCTGGAGATGGAAGCGAACTCGGAAGTGCAAGGCTTCGTCAAGGCCTTGGAGAAGGAATCGAAAAGCGATCAAAGCAATGCGAAGCTGTATGGAGTCCGTGTCGCGCTGCGGTTTGACAGCGATGCGATTCCTGTCGAAACCGCGCGGCAAATGATCGGGACCATCGATGAGACGCTCGTGCAGGTTTCCCAGCAGTTGGGCTGCCCGAACGACGAAAAGATCGTCACCATCGCGCAGACGTGGGAGGCCTATCGCAACTCGGTGGGCGCGACGGAGTGGAGCGGCGGCGGTTACGACGGCCGTATTCGCGTACCCATGAACAAAGGTGCGGGAATGGACCAAAACTCCCGGCGCACGCTTGCGCATGAAGCCACGCACGCATGTTTGAGTACGTTTGGAAGTCTACCGGCCTGGCTGCATGAAGGTCTGGCGCAAAAACTGTCGGGCGATACCGTACCGCCCCGGACGCGCGTGGCCATGACCGAATATGCACGCGCGGGAAAGATGCCGCCACTCGCAAAGTTGAGCGGAGGTTGGGGCGGCCTCAATTCCCAGCAGGCAGCTCTCGCATACGCATACGCCCTTGTGGCAGCCGACCTTCTGGTCAAGGAATTCGGCAATGACGGACTTCGCAACCTGCTGCGCAATCCCGAGCGCATCCCCGCGATTTCCGAAGAGTTAGACAAGAGACTGATCCAAGAAGGGGCAACCCCGCGCGGCACGCTAGTTCCGTGACCACATTCGCGATCGGCCTGTGGATCCGGCGTGGGCGATCCCGCTAACTCCGCGTAATCTCGCGCAGGAAGCTGGTGCCCTTCGCGACGGATGTTCCGAAGTTTTCCGCGACGGTCTGACCCATGTCGGATAGCGTGGTGCGCACGCCCAGATCCACTCCGCCAAGCACAGTCGGTCCGTACGCCAACAAAGGAACATATTCGCGACTGTGATCGGTGGAAGGAGTGGTGGGGTCACAGCCGTGATCGGCGGTCAACATCACCAGATCCTCAGGCCCCAGCTTAGCGTCCAGCGATGGGAGCCACGCGTCCACTTCTTCAAGCGCGAGTGCGTAGCCTTCCACGTCGTTGCGATGCCCGTACAGCATGTCGAAATCCACTAGATTGACGAATAGCAAGCCCTGGTCGAACTCGTCCAGCGCCAGCAGAGTCTTCCCCATGCCGTCGGCGTTCGACTTGGTCCTGACCTGCGTGCCGATTCCTCGCCCCAGGAAAATATCGAAGATTTTCCCGATGCTATAGGTTTCCACTCCCTTGCCGTGCAGCCGGTCGAGCAGCATGCCCCTGGGAGGCGGAACCGCATAGTCGTGACGGTTCGCGGTGCGCGTGAACGCTCCTGGTTCGCCCACGAACGGACGTGCGATCACACGTCCCACTTCATGCGCTCCCCGCAGAATATCGCGGGCGGTTTCACACATCTTATAAAGCTCGAAAAGAGGAATCACCTCTTCATGAGCGGCGATCTGGAACACGCTATCGGCGGACGTATAGACAATCGGCGATCCGGTGCGGACGTGCTCTTCGCCAAGCTCCTCAATGATCGTCGTGCCGGAGGCGGGCTTGTTGCCCAGCACCCGCCGTCCCGTCCTCCGTTCAAATTCCGCGATCACCTCTGAAGGGAATCCATCGGGATACAGCGGGAAAGGCTCGTCGAGATGAATGCCGGCCATCTCCCAATGCCCCGTGGTGGTGTCCTTGCCCGGCGACGCCAGCGCGCATTTCCCGTATGCGGCAACGGGGTGCACCGCGGGCGCAAGGCCCGTGAGCGGCCGGATGTTAGCCAAACCCAGACGGCACAAGTGGGGGAGATACAAAGCACGGCGGCGCGCGATGTTGCCCAGCGTGTCGCTGCCCTTATCGCCGTACGCCTCCGCGTCCGGCATCTCGCCGATGCCGACGCTATCGAGAACAATCCAGATGATGCGCTGAAACGTCATCGGTGAGGCCGAAACTGGCTACCGCGGCGCCTCCACGGGCCCCGCCAACACCGCGCGAATGCGGCTGGTCAGCATCCGCACGAACGTGTCCGGCGAGAAACCGTTCATGCGGCTCGCGATATTGCCGTCTTTGTCGATGATGATCGTCGCCGGAATCGTCACCACGTTCAGCAATCGCACCAGACCGCTGTCGTAATAGACGTCTTTGCTCCATTTCTGCTCGTTGAGAAACGGAACGACCACCTCATGCTCGTCGTCCGAGTTGACGGAGATGAACTTCACATCGGTGCGGTCCAGGAACGCCTTCTTCACTTCTTCGTACAACGGATGCTGCGTGCGGCATGGTATGCACCACGTGGCCCAGAAATCTAGAATCAAGACTTTGCCGCGCAAGCCGGCTAGTTCGAGCTTGCCATCCTCGATCCCCGAAAGCGAGAATTGGCCAGCCTCCGTGAGGCCGTCGTTCGGATCCAGCTTTCGCAGCTCATCGCGGCGCTTCTGGGATTCCGCCGACGTGCGGTCATAGGCGGCCAGGATGACCTCTCCCAATCCGGCTTCCGAGCCTCCATGCAGGCCCCGATACAGTTCGCCGAGTTCGCGGCGGGTGGCGGCGCGCCCATCGCCGGCCACATGTCCGTCGGCGATGGCGAAGGCATCCGCCATCTTCTCCACCGCTTCCTGCCGGCGTCCCAGACGGTTCAGCGCCCTCGCCCATTCCCGCGCGGACGGCTCATCGGGATATGCGATGTACGATAGTGCCGCCTTTACGCGGGCTTCGTTGTCGTTGCCCAGAGTCGCATTCGCGCGCGCTTGATAAAGCAGCGCCCGGCCGATGGCGCGGTCGCGATCATCCTGGTTGCGTGCCGGATTTCTACCACGCGCCACGGGGACCTTGATCAGATAGTCCTCCAGGCGCACCGCATATTCCAGGGCCTTCCGCGCGTTGTCGCTCCCCCCCATTTCGAGGAGCGCCTCCGCGACACGATCCAGCAAATGCGAATCGTTCGGAACCATGAGCAGCGCCGGTACACCGTACAGTGCCGTGCGGCGCTTATCCGTGGCCTCCATGGCGGCTTCCGCCATCAGCCTGCTGATCTCCGGACGCATAGCGGTTTGGGGATACCGGCGAAGATGTTCCTCCAAGACGCGAATGGTGTCCTGCGGGCTGGTTTGGGCCTCCTGAATCGCGGCGGCGAGTTCCTTGGTCTCCGTCTCTTTGGCGGAG
>CAMAUG010000322.1 GCA_945861255.1 Candidatus Sulfopaludibacter sp. SbA3 | reverse complement strand
TTCACGACTCAAACAATCGGGCATGTTCTGGACCGTTCGAGGCGCCAACGCCATCATCGCTCTCCGCTGCTCCCACCTCAATGGCCGATTTGAAGACTATTGGGAGACTCGCCAAGCCGCCTAATCCAACTTCTGTGTCGCACACCCTTCACAAGGAGTTTCACATGAGAACTATATGGGCACTTCCCGTCATGGCCGCCATGTGCTGGTTCCCCGCCCTGGGCCAATCGCCGCCACTCATCCCCACGGAAGACCCCGGCGTTGCGCGCTCTCCTTTGATGGCGCGGCCTGAGATTCGCGTGACGCGCGTCGAGTTGCAGCCCGGCGCCACGCGGCGCATCCATGCGCACACCGACGTGCAGTATCACGTGCTTAGCGTGCTGACCGGTGAGATGCAGTTAATGCTGGAGGGACAGCCGCCCGCCGACGCCGCTCCGGGCCGCACCTTCTTCTTCACTCCCGGAACCAGGCACGGCTTCAAGAACGTGGGCAAGACGCAGGCCGCTGTAATGGAGATCTTCGTGGTGCAGGGCGCGGTGTCTCAGGCCTCTACAGCGCCTCCTGTTCCGAACTCGGGCAAGTCCGGCGCCGGGCCGGCACGCTGACGGTGGCGGTCGACTTTCCTTCAGTCCGGACACACGGCGCGCGATCTAAGCAGTGTCCACCACTCAGAGCCGGCCGACACTCCGCCGGACGCAGCTTAAGCCGCGATCCGGCGCCGCAGCGCCTGGCGGGCTCGCAGCAATCGTACTCGGATGCCCGTAGACGTGATCCCGACGGTCTGCGCGATCTCCTCCGCTGAGTACCCTTCCAGAATCTGCTCCAGCAACGCACGGTCGCGTTCGGAACAGAAATTCAGCATGCGTGCAACATCTATCCACTCCAGGCTCATGGAATACGCAGGGTCCCACCGCTCTCCCATCCACACTTCGGTGTGTGCGCGAAAGCGCGCTCGCAGCAGATTCCGCGCGATCGAGTTCACCCAGAAGCCCACCAGTTCCGGCGCTCGCAACTGATCCCGGTACTCCCAGCCGCGCACCCAGGCCGCCTGCGCGATTTCTTCCGCGTCTTCCCTTTGCACTCCACGGGCTATCAGAAACCGGCGCGTTAATCCAAATCCCGTTTGGAATGCCTGCGCGTATTGTTCCGGCAACATCACGCACCTGTACAAGGCAATCGGCGTGCCAGTGCCGGTGATCCTGATTTCAATGCTTTACCGTTTTGGGCGCATGCTCGACGCCGGTAATACTTGCCAGACTCGAAATTTTTCCCTGTGGAAAACGCCGCGCGTCAATACGCCCACCGCCACAAGTTCGCGCCGACGGTGAAACCGGCGCCGACGGCGGCGAACAGAACAAGATCGCCCCGCTTCAGTTTTCCACACCGCACCGCATCGCGCGTGGCCAGAGGAATGGTCGCGCCGGTAGTGTTGCCATAGTGATCGATGTTGATGATCACCTGCTCAAGGCTCATGCCGAGCCGCTCCGCCGTCGATTCGATAATGCGTTTGTTCGCCTGGTGCGGAATTAACAGTTTTACGTCAGCGGGCGTCAGCCCGTGCCGGTCCAGCAACGCCTTGCACGTCTCATACATCTTGGTCACCGCGAACTTGTAGACCTGCTGCCCTTCCTGTTTCACGTAGTGCAGCCGCTGCTGCACCGTTTCGACACTCGATGGCAAGCGGCTGCCGCCCGCCGGCATTTTCAGAGCATCGGCGCCGGATCCGTCGATTTCGTTGAGAAACCCGATAAAACCCTCCCCCTCTTCGCCGGGTTCAATCAGCATGGCTCCTGCGGCGTCGCCGAACAGGATGCACGTATTGCGGTCGGTGTAGTCGATGATGCGGGACATAGTGTCCGCCCCAATCACCAGGACTTTCTTGTGCGTACCCGCCATCACGAAATGCGCGGCCGTGGTCAATCCATAAATGAACCCCGAGCAGGCCGCGATCAGGTCGAAACCCCACGCACCTTTTGCACCGATGCGCTCCTGTACCAAACACGCCGTGGAAGGGAAAAACATGTCCGGCGTCACCGTGCAGACGATGATCGCGTCCAGCTCGGAGGCATCCACCCCCCGCTGGGCCAGCGCGGCGCGCGCCGCTTCCACCGCCATGTCCGACGTAGCCACTTCCGGGGCCGCGATGTGGCGCTCCGCGATTCCGACACGCTGCATGATCCATGCGTTGTTGGTGTCGACCATTTTTTCAAGGTCGCTATTCGTCAGGACCCGCGGCGGTACATAGCAACCAAGCGCACTGATTTTCGCTACTGGCAATCGATTCTCCTCCGTATTGGAAGCGCGCATTCTGGTATCGCCGTCGCGCCATCCAATGGTGCTGCTCTGGCGAGGGCACTATCCTGCTATGTTACATTCGGAGAGAAATGGAAGTCGAGCGTGAGCGGCCCGGCGGCGCGCCTGGTGGGAACCGTCAGCCGGCGGCGGATACCGCTTTGGCCCGGAACATCGTTGAAATATACGGTCGTGTTTTCAGCCGATTACGCCCTCGTACGCCGCTTCCAGAGATCCACGTCGAATTCCGCGCGTACGCCAATGCGAATGCCCAAATTAAACTCGACGAAGGAATGCTGCTGGTGCGCTTGGCCGATACCTTGGGTGGCGCCCCGATCGATGTCATGGAGGCGCTGGCGGAGATCCTGCTCGCCAAGCTGTTTCGCCGCCCGGTGCCGCGCGCGAGTAATGACCTCTACCGGCGCTACTTGAACCGGCGTGAAGTTCGCCACAATCTCGATCTGGTGCGCCAGGCGCGGGGCCATAAACGCGTAGAACCGCCGCAAGGCAAGGCCCACAACCTTGAAGAGATCTTCGAGGAATTGAACTTCCGCCATTTTTTTGGCCTGATGGCGCGCCCGACGCTCGGCTGGAGCCCCCAGGCATCACGGAGCATGCTGGGACACTACGACCCGTCCCATAACACCATCGTGATCAGCCGCGTGTTGGATCGCCCCGCCGTCCCCCGGCTGGCCGTGGACTACATCATGTTTCACGAAATGCTGCACTTGCGGCATCCAGTGGAACACAAAGGGGGTCGGCGCCGCGTGCACACGCGCGCATTCAAGGAGGCGGAACGGCAGTTCCCGGGCTTTGAGGAAGCCAAAGCAGTTCTAAAAAGGCTGCTAGGCGCGGGTCACGTCGACTGAGCGGTCTCAAAGCGCGTAAGGTCGATCCGCATCCGCTCCACGCTGTCCACCAGCGCGCGGACGTCCACTGGACTGGCCCCAACGGCATGGAGAGCCACCCGCGATTCCAACATCGCATTTGCCCACCAGAATGTGACTTGTTGGCGCAACAACATGCCGATCAGAGCCGAGGAATCCGCTCCCGCATGCGCCGCCAGCCTGCGGGCCTGCGCATGAAGCAAGTGGTAATCGCGGCGAAGGTCGCGCAAATACATACGAAAGATTCTGCGACGGTCGCGGTGAAAGCGGACGCCGATTTCGGGACGATACCCCGGCAATGATGCCAAGACATCTTCGTCCTCCCCGGAAAGCAACGCGCCCATGGATTGATACCGTTCTGGAGAAAACAGGAAAGCCTCGTCCAGGTCCTCCCGGTCTGCGGCGTGGCGGGCCTGCGAACGCATCCAAAGCAGCGCGGCGAGCAACGCGCTCGCGACCGCTAACACGGCGATCCAAACAAATGCCAAGTGGAGGTCCATCGTGCACCCGTCCTAATCTTCAAGCAGAATATATGTTTTTTTGGATAATTGCAATGTAAAACTTATAATACAGAATAATACGTGTTCGCGCCGGATCGCCTGCGTGGATTTGCGACGCTTTATCGCCCCCGGTAACCGCTTACGGCCGGCCTAGGCGCGCAACGGCGCCATTGATTGAATTAAGCTGCCGGCTCAAGCGCTCAAACGCAGCCGGATTCCACCGGTGTCCCGTGACGGTCAGAATCTGCTCCCCTTCCGGGCGCAAGCTCCAGATCCATGAAACCAGGCAAATCAACGAAATAGACAACATCAAGACGCTCATCGCTCCTATATGGCGCGCGGGAAACCGATTCAACATCAGCAGCACAAATGAGCGGGAAGAGAAGTAGACCACAAAACCGATGGTGTAGACGGCAATATTGCGGCGCACTTTAACAGGAAACCACATCAGAAACGCGCTCACCACCAATAGGAATACCGTTAGCATGAGATACATGATTCGTTCCACGGCGAAGAAGTGATGCAGGATCACCGGCTGTGCCGGACGGACTCCTTGGTCCAGGAAGATCGTCAATGCCGCAATCACGCCGGAACCGAGGACCACGTAGCCCACCACTCCGCGGCTGAAGCCGGCAAGCGCCGGGTGACTGGTCAGCGTTAATTTGCACATTTCCATTATCACAGCCGCAGCGGCGGCTATGCTGGCTCAGTAGTGTCCGGCTAACCGTAACTGGATGGGCGGCAAGCCATAGCAGCACAGGCTGTTAAGTCGTGTTTTGGGATTTTTCGATTTGAAAGTTCCGGATCGATTTCAGCCCTTGTTCGATGCCCCGGATTTCCCAAGAGATCCTGGG
>CAMAUG010000321.1 GCA_945861255.1 Candidatus Sulfopaludibacter sp. SbA3 | reverse complement strand
CTTGTTCGAGCAAACGCCCATTCTACGGGCCTTTGACGACACTTACTCCCAGGAAAAATCAGACCTATTTTCTAACCAGTTGAGCCTGCTCGACTTATAGCCGGACACTACTGACCCGCTTTGTATATGAAGCGAAGCTGGTGGTCAGCGCTTACGGCAGGGCGCCCCTTCCGCTGCATGTGGCAGACCCAGAAATTCTGGTTACACCGTCGGGCAATAAGTAATTCCTAGAAGCGATTTCTCTTGCCGCGCTGCTGGCGCGGTTTCGTCAGCTACGTCGATTGTTCGCTTGCTTTGCCCGTCAGTTCCGCAAATGTCACTCGCTTGCCGACTATGCCTGTCACTGCCATGCTGAACCGCTCACCGTCCGTTATGCCACGATTATTGAAACGATAAGCCTGTTCGTCAACGTAGCGAAACAGGTGATAAGGTTCGACGCTGACATACGTTCCGTGAATGCCGCGCTTCAAAAGGCTCCAGAAATTTTCTAAGCCGTTCGTATGAATCTGGCCGTCAACATACGCTTCGGCGTGGTCGATCACCTGATGAAGAAATTCGCCGGCCAAGCCTTCGTAAGATTTCAGCGCATCGCTGTACAGCGCGGACTTCGGTTCAACATGCTCCCGAACGAACGCCTGAAGATCTTTCTTCTTTCGGCGATCCACAACCTTGGCGCGAACCTTGCCGCCGCGTTCCAATACTGCCGCAACAATCGCCTTGCCCATCGGCCCGCGCCGTCCCTGAATCTTGCGCTTCTTCTCTTCTGTGTGCATGTTCCGCGCCTTGCCGCCGATGAAGGTTTCGTCTACTTCCACGTAACCCGAAAGCTTCTCGAACGACCCGGCGTGGAGCGCCAAACGGATCCTGTGGTCAAGGAACCATGCGGTCTTCTGCGTAACCCCAACAGCACGGTGAATTTCGTAGGAACTAATCCCGTTTTTGCAATTGACTATCTGCCACATTGCCAGCATCCATTTATCCAGGCTGACGGGTGAATCCTCCATGATCGTCCCAGTCTTGAGTGTGAACTGGGGCGCGGTATGCTTCGCGCGGCAATGCCACCGATTATACTTTTCGAGGAATAAGACATCCTTACTCCCGCACCGTGGGCAGGTGACTCCTTCGGGCCAGCGACGAACGCTCAGATATTCGCGACAATTCGCGGGATCCGCAAAGTACAGAATCGCTTCCTGGAGAGTGGTTGGTTCGCTGGCCATAATTAAGTATGGGCCAGTTAGTTCATTTTGTCAAGTATATTATTGCCTAAACTAGGGGTGGACAAGACGTTCACCACATTTTTCGGTGAGGTGATCGCGCGTGCCCAGGAAACGCGAGGTTCACGTCACCAGGGTGGCCGCGCTGCTGCCCTAGTTACGTGGATCCGGCGAAGCTCACCAGCAGCAACACTTTGGATATTCAAGTGCGCACCGGAGAAGAATTGCTGGGAAAGCTCAAAATGGGCCGTGGAAGCGTGCGGTGGTGGCCAGCGGCGTAAGGCCCGTCTTTTCGGCTCCCCAGGAGCGTATGGCGGTCTCCGTCACCCGGTTCGATGTATTTCGCCGCGCTGCCGGCGCATCAGGCCGAAGAGCAAGTGCTGGCACGCCGACGCGGCGGGAAGTGCGCGACCGGGCGCATAGCCGTATTCCACTCCACGTTCCCGGGGGCGGGCGGTAGCATGGATGGAAACGAAGCCGGGTTGAGGCTTGGCGGAGCCGGTAATGGAGGAGTATTCCCGGCCCACCAGGGCGCGACCCCAACGAATTGAGTTCACCGGGCGGAAGAACGCCCCACCGCGAAAGCGCCATTTTCCGGCACTGAGAGGCCGTCACGGAGCGCGTTTTTCCGCAGATGGGCGAGAATTTTGGGCGGCCGGCCGCGCCGCGGTGTCTCGGTGGCTAGCAGTTCCAGGGCCGCGATGGCGGTGTTCATGCGATCGCGCTGCACATACAGGGACTCTAGAAAGGTTGTAATCTGTCGGCTCATTAGGTACACAATAACGGCGCGCGGCGGAAGGCACAACTAGGCGAAACCCTAGGAATTCACAAAAGTGTCGTAAAACCGCGCCTATTTTTGCGGTCGTTGGGAAATCAGAGGCCGATAATCTTGTGCTTTATCGCGAATTGCGTCAAGGCCGCGACGGTGCGCAGCCCCAGCGCGCTCATCAAGCCGGCCTTGTGGAACTCCACGGTCTTGACCGAGACTTCCAGAGCGGCGGCGATTTCCTTGTTCGAGCCGCCTTCGGCCACCAGTTGCAGAACCTCGCGCTGGCGGGGGGTGAGCGCCGCGGCGGGGTGCTGGCGGGGGGTGAGCGCTGCAAGGGAGCTGTGGCCTTGGTTGCGCCCGGCGGCGGGGCGCGCGCCGGCCAGGGCGCGTTGCCGCGGGCCGAGGCGGGGCAGCCCGTACCGGCCGCCCTGGACCACCTGGCGTATCGCCGCGGCCAGCTCGGAGGCGGCCGAACGCTTCAGCACATAACCGGCCGCGCCCAGACGGGCAGCTTCTTCCAGGTACACCGGGTCGGCGTGCATGGTCAGAAAAATGAGCTTGGCGCGCGGGACGATTTTCTTGAGCCGCCGGGCGGCTTCCATGCCGTTCATGCCGGGCATGGAGATGTCCAGCAGGATGACGTCGGGCCGCAGCTTTTTTGCGGCCGCGATCACGGCGCGCCCGTCGGCCGCGGTTCCCACCAGATCGAATTCCGGCTCCAATAGTTTGCGGAGGCCCTCCACCACCAGCATGTGATCATCGCCCAGCAGCAGCCGGGTTCGCTTCATGGCGCTTGGGCCTCCTGCCAGTCTTCGTCTTCTTCGCGGGCAGCGGGATGTGGACGTCCAGGCGAACGCCGTGGCGAGGTTCGGAGTGGATCGACAGCTCGCCGCCCGCCAGCAGCACCCGCTCCTGCATGCTGACGATCCCGAGTCCTTTGGGCTTGGGCTTTTGGAGGTCGAAACCGACGCCGGTGTCGCTGATGCGCAGGTCGACGGAGCCGCCGTTTCCCCGCAACGCCACCCAGGCGTGGGAGGCGCCGGAATGCTTGGTGACGTTGCGCAGAGCCTCCTGCGTGACCCGGTACAGGCATAAGGCGATCTCGGGAGGAATCGACACACTCACATCGCGCTGCGTGAAGCGCACCTTGACGCCTTCCTTGCGGGAGAAATCGGCGCAATAGGATTTCAGCGCCGGGGCCAGTCCCAGGGTCTCGATCACCGCCGGGTGCAGCCGATGCGCCGTGCGCCGGATCCCTTCGGAGAGGTCCACGGCGAGTGCCAACAAGCCCCGGAGTTTGGTGCGCAACTGGTGCGGCGGCGCCGGCGGCTGCCGTTCCAGCACCTCCATCTCCATGGTCAACCTGGCCAGTTGCTGGTTGAAGTCGTCGTGCAACTCGCGCGACACGCGCCGGCGCTCCTCTTCCTGCGCCGTCAGCACGCTCGACATCAGCCTGTGCAACTCCTCCTGGCTGCGCTGTCCGGCTGCGTCGGCTTCCGCCAGAGCCAGTTCGTTCTTTCTGTGCTCGGTGATGTCGATGCCCGCGCGGATGATGTACTTGACCTGGCCGCCCTCATCGCACACCGCGCGGTTTTCAAAGGCGATGAGCCGCCGCTGGCCGGCCTTGGTCAGCCACCACGCATCGCCCTGCAAGACCTCCCGGCCGGTGGCCACCTGCCGGATGGCGGCCTTGGTCGTCCGGATCGACTCCGGCGCCGACAGCACGTCCCAGTAGCACTTCCCTCTCACCTCCTCGATCGAGTAGCCGCTCACCTGCTGGCAACTCCGATTAAAGCGAACAATACGCCCCTCCGGGGTCAGAACCAGCACAGGGGCCGGAGTTCCATCCAGCACCGCCGAGGCGAAATCGCGCTCTTCCCGCAATTCCACCTGGATGCGCTTGGATTCGTCGATATCCAGGAATACCATCGTGACGCCATCGATCTTGTTCTCCATCGTGCGATACGGCCGGATTCGCAAGGTATACCAGCGGCCTTCCCCGTCCTGCACGTCGCGCTCCCGGACGGTGATGCTGTCTACCACCTCCTTGATCAAGATCTCCAGGTCCTGCACTTGAATATTAGGCCGGATATTGCTGAAGGGGCGTCCGACATCGCCCGGCAGCAGGTTCAGCAACTTCTCCGCGGTAGGCGTGAAGCGCCGGATGCGCCGCTCGTTGTCCAGCATCACGATGGGGATGTTGACGCCGCCCAGCAGGTTCGCCAGGTCGTCGCTGAACACGGCCAACTCCGCGTTTCGATTTTGAAGCTGCTCGTTGAGGGTCACCAGCTCCTCATTGCCGGATTGCAGTTCCTCTTTGGCGGTTTCCAGCTCCTCGTTGGTGCTTTGCAATTCCTCGTTGCTCGAAAGAGCCTCCTCGTTGGCGGATTTCAGTTCCTCATTGGTGGCTTCCTGCTCTTCGATGATGGATTGCAGATCAGTAGTGTCCGGCTATAAGTCGAGCAGGCTCAACTGGTTAGAAAATAGGTCTGATTTTTCCTGGGAGTAAGTGTCGTCAAAGGCCCGTAGAATGGGCGTTTGCTCGAACAAGGTGACGCTGAG